>JAJZSQ010000051.1 GCA_021849615.1 Pseudomonadota bacterium | reverse complement strand
CGAGCAGAGCCTCGAGTGGCACTTGCTGCAGTACGCGCCGCACCAGGGCGTGCAGCGCTGGGTGCGCGACCTGAACCGGCTGTACCGCTCGCTGCCGGCGCTGCACGCGCGCGACTTCAGTCCCGAAGGATTCGAGTGGATCGATTGCGACAACGCCGATGACAGCGTAATTGTGTACCTGCGCCGCGGCGGCGGTGCGCGCGAGGTCGTGTTGATCGCCTGCAACTTCACGCCCGTGCCGCGCGAGCACTACCGCATCGGCGTGCCGTGCGGTGGCAAATGGCTCGAGCGGCTCAACAGCGACGCCCCGGAATACGGCGGCAGCGGCATCGGCAATCTCGGCGGCACCGTAGCCCTCGAGCAGGGCCTGCACGGGCGGCCCTATTCACTCGCTCTGCGCCTGCCGCCGCTCGCCGTGCTCGTGCTGACGCCCGAATAGGCGCCGACCCGCAACCGAGTGCCGCGCTACGCGGTATGCTTGGCGGGCGCGGCCATTGGATAAGGAGCGGGCCCATGCGACCCTCGATCAAACGACTGCTCAGCGCGGCGCTGCTCGCCGCGACGCTCACTCTCGCGTCCTGTTCGGGCATCCCGCTGGCGCAGCGCCAGACCGCCCGGCTGCACCGCTACGAGGCCTATGCCGGCAAGCCGGTCCGCGAGTTCACCTGGAACACCGGCTACAAGAGCTGGTCGCCGATCGCGCACGACAAGCTGCTGGTCTGGACCGATCTCGACCAGCCCTATCTGGTGACGGTTTTCCACCCCTGCACCGATCTGATGTTCGCCCGTCACATCGGCATCACCTCGACGGTCAACACCGTGCAGGCGCGCTTCGATTTCGTCACGGCCGACGGCTGGCGCTGCATGATATCGACCATCCAGCCGATCGACTACCGGCGCATGCAGCGCGATGCGCACCGCCCCGCGGCCGCCGCCGGCAAGACTCAGCGATAGCCGCGCGCCTGCAGGTCGAACAGCCGCGCGTAGACTCCATCTGTGCGCATGAGGGCCTCGTGCCCGCCCTGCTCGAGGATGCGCCCGTGCTCGAGCACCACGATCCGGTCGGCCCGCCGCACCGTCGAGAAGCGGTGTGAGATGAGGATGATCATGCGCTCGCCGCCCAGTTCGCGGACGTGATCGAACACTTCGGCTTCGGCCTGCGCATCCATCGATGCGGTCGGCTCATCGAGCACCAGCACATCGGCGCTGGTGCGCATGAACGCGCGCGACAGCGCCACCTTCTGCCACTGACCGCCGGAGAGCTCGCGGCCGTCGGCGAACCATTTACCGAGCTGCGTGTGGTAACCCTCGGGCAGCGTCGCGATGAAATCACTCGCACGGCCGAGCTCGGCCGCCGCCTGCCAGCGCGCTTCGTCCTCGAAGGCCCGCTCGTCGCCGGCGCCGATGTTGTGCCCGAGCGGCATCTGGTAGCGGGCGAAGTCCTGGAAGATCACCCCGATGCGCTCGCGCAGCCGCTGCTCGTCCCACTCGGCGAGGTCGGTCCCGTCGAGCAGAATGCGCCCGGCGCTCGGTGAATACAGCCGCGTCAGCAACTTGATCAGCGTCGTCTTGCCCGAGCCGTTCTCCCCGACCAGCGCGAGCGTACTGCCGGCCGGGACGTGCAACGTGATGTGCTCGAGCGCCGGATGCTCGGCGCCCGGGTAGCCGAAACTCACGTCCTCGAAACGGATGCCATCGCCGGGCCGCGCCCCGCGCTGCACGGTCCCGGGCGGCGGCGGCACGTCCGTCTCCAGGTACTCGTACAGGGTGGACAGGTACAGGTTGTCCTCGTACATCCCGCCAATCGCTGCGAGCATCGCCGAGACATCCGCCTGCCCCTGACGGAACGCCACCAGATACATGGTCATGTGACCCAGGGTGATCGTGCGCCGCACGGTGCTGAGCGCGATCCAGGCGTAGGCAGCGTAGAGCGTGAGCGTCCCGAGCAGCCCGAGCCCGAAACCCCACACGCCGCGCCGCAGCGTCAGCGCGCGATCGGCACGGTAGAGGCGCCGGTAGATGTCCCGGTAGCGCTCGAGCAGCCGTGCGCCGAGCCCGTAGAGCTTGACCTCCTTGGCGTAGTCCTCTCGGGCCAGCACGGTCTCGAGGTAGGTCTGCATACGCGTCTCGGGGGACCGCCAGCGAAACAGACGGAACGCATCGCCGGAGAACTTGGCCTCGGCAACGAACGCCGGCACTCCGGCGGCGAGCAGCGCGAGCACCGCCCAGGGCGAGAACCCGGCAAGCATGACCGCGAAGCTCACCAGCGCGATGAGGTGCTGCGCCAGGCTGAAGGTGCGGTTGACCAGACTCACCGGCCGGCTCGAGGCCTCCCGGCGAGCGCGGGTCAGCCGGTCGTAGAACTCCGAGTCCTCGAAATGATGCAGCTCGAGGGTCACCGCTTTCTCGAGGATCAGCTCATTGACCCGCTGCCCGAGCTGCACCCGCAGCAAGGAGCGCGTGAGCGTCAGACCCCGCTGCGCGGCCGCGAGCGCGGCCACCAGTACCCCCTCCAGGATCACCCAGCCGAGCACGGCGTGCACACCGGTGCCGCCGGAGCGGATCGCCGCCACGACGGCATCGACGATGCGCCCGCTGGCATAGGCCACCGTGACCGGAAGCACCCCGGCGAGCAGCGTCAGGGCGGCCAGGCCCACGGTGAGTGCCCGGTTGGTCGACCAGACCAGCTCGACGGCATGACGGCTGTAGCGGAAGACCCCGAGGAACGCCCGCAGCGTCAGCCCCTCGGACGGCGGTGGAGCGGTGGGGCGGCGGGCGGAGGTCGGCATTGCCCCTGAGGGTGAGGGCGCCGCCGCCCGATGACAAGCCGGATCCGGAAGGGTTCGAGCTCGGGCGTGGCCTTACGCAGGCGCGGTCGGGCAGATTTCCCCCGATATGCTATGCTTCGAAGTCTTTGTCACCTGGCCGCATTGCGGCCCCCACCGCGCCCCCATGAGCCAACCCATTCGCAACATCGCCATCATTGCGCACGTCGATCACGGCAAGACCACGCTCGTCGACTGCCTGCTGAAGCAGTCCGGCACGTTCGCCGCGCACGAGAAGCTCGCCGAACGCATGATGGACTCGAACGACTTGGAGCGTGAGCGCGGCATCACCATCCTCGCCAAGAACTGCGCCGTCGAGTACCGCGGGACCCGCATCAACATCGTCGACACCCCCGGCCACGCCGACTTCGGCGGCGAAGTCGAGCGCGTGCTCTCGATGGTCGACGGTGTGCTGCTGGTGGTCGATGCGGTCGACGGCCCGATGCCCCAGACCCGCTTCGTGACGCGCAAGGCGCTCTCGCTCGGACTGAAGGCGATCGTCGTGGTGAACAAGATCGACCGGCCGGGCGCCCGCCCCGATTGGGTGGTCGACCAGACATTCGAGCTGTTCGACAAGCTCGGCGCGAGCAACGAGCAGCTGGATTTCCCGGTGATCTACGCCTCGGCGCTGCAAGGGCGCGCCGGCACCGATCACGCCGCGCCCGGGGAGGACATGAGCGCGCTGTTCGAGGCGATCCTGGCGCACGTGCCGCAGCCTGCGGCCGACGAAGCGCTGCCGCTGCAGCTGCAGATCTCCACGCTCGATTACAACAGCTACGTCGGCCGGATCGGTATCGGGCGCATCCGTCGCGGCGTGATCCGCCCCGGGCAGAATGTTGCG
Organism: Pseudomonadota bacterium; assembly: GCA_021849615.1. Classification (GTDB taxonomy): domain Bacteria; phylum Pseudomonadota; class Gammaproteobacteria; order Steroidobacterales; family Steroidobacteraceae; genus 13-2-20CM-66-19. The sequence goes on along the minus strand of JAJZSQ010000051.1, from coordinate 14,397 downwards.
TTGCGCTACGGCGACGAGGAGCGCGGCACGGCGCGCATCGGCCAGGTGCTCACCTTCACCGGGATGCAGCGCCACTCGGTCGAGGAAGCGCGTGCCGGGGACATCGTCGCGGTCACGGGCATCGAGGACGTCAACATCGGCCTCACGGTATGCGATCCGGAGTCCGCCGAGGGCCTGCCGCCGATCCGTGTCGATGAGCCGACGCTGGCGATGAATTTCCAGGTGAACACCTCACCGTTCGCCGGCCGCGAAGGCAAGTTCGTCACCAGCCGCCAGCTGCGCGAGCGACTGCAGCGCGAGCTGCAGAGCAATGTCGCGCTGCGGGTGGAGGACACCGAATCTCCGGACGTGTTCCGGGTGTGCGGCCGCGGCGAGCTGCACCTGACCATCCTGATCGAGAACATGCGCCGCGAAGGCTACGAACTGGCCGTCTCGCGCCCGCAGGTGCTCACGCACACGGTCAATGGCGAAGTGCATGAGCCCTACGAAGCGCTCACCGTGGACGTCGAGGAGGCCCACCAGGGCGCCATCATGGAGGCGCTCGGCCGCCGCCGCGGCGAGCTGACGGACATGGCGGTCGACGGCAACGGCCGCGCCCGCCTCGATTACCGGATCCCGGCCCGCGGCCTGATCGGCTTCCAGGGCGAGTTCCTGACGCTGACGCGGGGCACCGGCCTGATGAGCCACATCTTCGACGGCTTCGCACCGGTCAAGGGAGAGATCCCCGATCGCCGCAACGGCGTGCTGGTGAGCAATGAGCAGGGGGAAGCGGTCGCCTATGCGCTCTTTAACCTGCAGGAGCGCGGCCGGCTGTTCGTCGGTCCGGGCGAGAAGCTCTACGAGGGCATGATCATCGGCATCCACAGCCGCGACAACGACCTCGTGGTCAACCCGATCAAGACCAAGAAGCTCACCAATATCCGCGCCGCCGGCAAGGACGATGCGATCCTGCTCACCCCACCGATCGAGCTGACGCTGGAGTATGCCGTCGAGTTCATCGCCGATGACGAGCTGGTCGAGGTCACCCCGGAGTCAATCCGCATCCGCAAGCGTTACCTGAAGGAACAGGACCGGCGCCGCGCGCAGCGCGACCCGAACGAAGCGCTCAGCGCTTGATCGAGCGCTCCATCCGTGCGACCAGCACGGATGGAGCGAGTTTCAGCACCCGCGAGAGCTTGAAGAGCGTGGTGAGCGTCGGCTGACGGATGCCGCGCTCGATCTGGCTGACGAAAGTCCGGTCGACATCCGCATACAGCGCCAGCTGTTCCTGAGACACGCTCTGGCGCAGGCGCTCCTCGCGCAGCACCTGGCCGAACGCGGCAGGAATCTGGTTGGTTCTGGTGTGACGCCGCGCCTTCATGCCGACCTTGAGCTGAGCCCTCCGGGCGGCGCGAAGATGCGGTGGACTGTGGGATTTGGTCCACGGGATATATGCCGCAGACACGCGCAGGCGCCGAGTTGCGGGCTCGCCTGACGATGCGCCGCTGTGCCGCACGATTCGGCTGAGCGTCGCATCGACCCCACGATCTGGCGACGCACGACCGCGAACTTCCTGTTTCGCCCACCCCGCGCCTCCTCTCGGGTGCGTCGCGCGTAAGTCTCTGATAATTCAAGTCACGAACCCGCGCCGCGACTCGCGTTGCAGTTTCGCTACACAAAAAAACGCGGCTGTACCGCAGTGAAGCAACGGGTATTGCGCTCGACGCCACAGTCGCTATTGCATTGGCTTCATGACATCGATATCATTTGTTATCGATGTCATTGACCGTTCAGTGGATGACGTCGTCCTTTTCAGCGGTATTTCGGGGGGGGACCGCCATGCTGCCTGTATTCGGATCCGCGTCCATCGTCACCGGTTCGGCTTGCGCGAGACTGGCGGCGATGCGCGCGTCTGCGTGCGGCAGGTGGCGGCGCGGCAGGGAATATACCGGTGCGTCCTCGGTCGGGCACCGAGGCAGGCATTCAGCCGCAGCACGTGAACTGTTCAGTTCTCGAGCGCCACGTCCACTCTCGGAGACTCCTTTGCTGCCGACGCGCGCGAGCCGGCGCGGCACCCTCGACCTGACACATCCCGTTTTCCGATAGGAGGATTTTGCATGAGAGCGAACAAGAACAAGGCGTCCCGTACGGGCGCCGGTCCGACGCGGCGCACCTCCGTGAGCGCAACGACGCGCAGCACCACGAACAGCAGCATTGCCGCTGTGGTGGCCGGCATCCTCGGCACGTGCGCCGGCCTGAGCATGGCGCACGCGCAGAACGCGTCCACCAACGCGCCGCAGCCGACCATCAATGCGGGGAATATCCAGACCTCGCAGAATCTGCAGGAAGTCGTGGTCACCGCCACCGCGACGCACGTGCGACTGCTGAATGCCAGCTACAACGTCGTGGCCGCCGACCGGCAGCTGATCCAGGAAGCGAACCCGACCAGCTCCGCGGACATCCTGAAGCTCTCCCCGGGTATTTGGCCGGAATCCACCGGCGGCCAGACTGGTGCGAACATCGAAGTCGCCGGCTTTCCGAGCGGCGGTGATGCCCCGTTCTTCACCAACATGATCGAGGGCATGCCCCTTTACGGCATGCCGTCGCTGTCATTCATGGACTCCAGCTCGCTGTTCCGCCTCGATGACACCATCAAGCGGGTGGAAATCGTGCAGGGCGGCCCGTCGGCGATCTTCGGACCGGCGCAGATGGGCGCGACCGCCAATTACATCCTGCGCACCGGCTCGGCCACCCCGCGCGGCGAAGTGATGGTGACCTACGGCACCCAGGGCCTGTGGCGCACCGACATGTTCTACGGCTTCCAGATCGCTCCGGGCTGGTACGGCAGCGTCGGCGGCTTCTACCGCAAGTCCAACGGCATCCGCTCCCCGCAGTTCCCGGCCGACGACGGCGGACAGTTCACCGCCACCCTGAAGCACGACCTCGACGGCGGCTCGGTGGTGTTCTGGACCCGCGTGCTCGATGACAAGAACCAGTTCATGGCGCCCTTCCCGCTCATCCAGAACGCGAGCGGCTCGTACTCGGGCTACCCGGGCTTCAACCCGCTCACCGGCAGCTATGGCAGTTATGCGATCCAGAATGTGACCGTGCCGAACCCCGCAGGCGGCTTCGAGAACGCGAACCTCGCCAACGGCCGCGGCGGCAAGTTGTATTTCCTCGGCAGCAACTACAACCAGACCATCAACGGCTGGACGTTGCACAACGGCTTCCTGATCGACGGCGGCGGACTCGACACCAACGCGCTGTTCTCGGGCAATAATCCGCGCCCGCTCAGCTACTTCCTGTACGGCTGCCAGGTGGCCGAGCCTGCCGGCTTCTGCAACGGCGCAACGGCGATCGACAAAAACAACCTCGGCACGGGTGGACAGGGCCTCTCGCCCAGCCTCAACGTGTCCGCGGTCTATGCGGGCTCCGGTAATCCGGTGCCGATGGACCAGAGCGTGATCTCCCAGGGCTGGTGGTACATCCAGAAGTCGCTGCAGAGCATCACCGATGAGTTCCGCGTCAGCCACAGCCTGTTCAAGGGCGACATGCTCACCGCCGGCGTCTACCTGGCCCGCTACAGCATGAATGACAACTGGTCGCTCGGGAACCAGATGCTGATGACCAACACCCAGAACGCCACGCCGATCGTGCTCAGCTACGTTCAGGGCGGCCAGCAGTACAACCTGTCGAGCTCCCAGGGCTTCTGGAACGACAACAGCAACTACAACATTCTCGAGCACGGCGATGCGACCAACATCGCAGGGTACTTCTCCGACCAGTGGCGCCATGGCCCGTGGTTGATCGACCTCGGAGCGCGCCTCGAGAACATCAACGCGCGTCAGCGCACCTGCAACACCTCGACGCAGATGCTCTCCGGGCCGAACAATCTGTGGGACAACCAGGTTCCGGTGTGCAACGGCACCTGGACGTACCTGCATTACGAGCGCACGCGACCGACCTTTACCGGCGGCATCAACTACGACTTCTCGTCGCACATGAGCGCCTACATTCGCATCAACAACGGCGTGCACTTCGACGACTTCGACAACGGTATCCGCGGCACCACCAACGGCAACTTCGGCCCGCTCGAGTCGACTCACAACTACGAAATCGGGTACAAGTACCAGAACTCGTGGATGTTCGCCGACATCAGCGCATACGAGCGCATTTTCTACGGCCTGCAGAGTGAGGCCACCAATGCGCAGGGCCATGGCATCCCGGGTGACATCGTCAGCTACGGCGCCAAGACGCACGGCATCGACATCAATGGCTACGTCAATCCGTTCAAGCACGCCACCATCCGGGTGGTGGGCGACTGGATGCAGGGCCACTACAATGGTGCGTCGAGCTGTGAGCCGTACTTCACGATCAACGGTACAGCCGCCTGCGCCGCGATCAACGGTGCGCCGCTGCAGCGCCAGCCGGACTTCCAGGTCCGCGTCACCCCGAGCTACGCCATTCCGACGAACTGGGGCGTGGTGTCGGCCTGGGTCACGTACGAGTACGTCGGCAAGCGCTATGAGGACACCTTCGGTCTGCAGCCGCTCGGGACCTACAGCGAAGTCGGCGCCGGCATCGTCGCTGACGTCGGCAGCCACTGGGAGTTTGCCGTGCGCGGCACGAACCTGACCAATACGATCGCCCTCACCGAAGGCAACGCACGTGAAGCAGGCGTTTCCCTCGGCGTGAACAACGTCCTGCTGGGACGGGCGCTGTTCGGTCGGGAAATCAACTTGAGCGCGCGGTACAAGTTCTAAGTCCGCATCGACAGACCCCCGCGCCCGTCCGGGCGCGGGGGCTCTTTTTGACTTGTGTTTTCCTGCCGCGCGCACAGCGGGCTGCGGCCTGCGTCCCTTCCATGCGAAAATCACCCATCATGCCCGCGCCGAGTACCTCGAGCCCACCGTGAATACCCCGCCTGCGCTGCTTAAGGACATGCGCGCCATCGGCGCGCTGCTGCAAGCCGGCCAGTACGACACGGCGCGCACCCGACTCGAACAGATCCTCACGCGCCATCCGGATTACGTCGAAGGGCTGCGCCTGCTCGCCGGCACTCGCCACGCGCTCGGGCAGAGCGAGGCCGCCGAGACGCTGCTGCGTCACGCCCTGGAACTCGACCCGAACTGGCCGCCGACGCTCACCACGCTCGCCGAACTGCTGCTCGCGAGCGGCCGGGCGGCCGAGGCCGAGCCGCTGCTTCAGCGCGCGGCCGGCGGCTCGCCCGCCGATCCCCGCGCCGCGTGGGTCCTCGCCCGGCTGTACAGCGATGCGGGGCGCGCGGCCGAAGCCGTCACACTCCTGGCTCCGTTCTGTGCTGCTCCGCGACTCGATGCGGCGCTGGCGGCGCAGCATTCCGGCGCACTCGCGGCGCTCGGGCGCGCCGAGGAAGCGGTGGAGTTCTATCAGGCCCGTCTGCAGCGCACTGGCGCGGATGCCGGGGCGGCCCAGGCGCTCGTGATCGCGCTCGGTGCGGCGGGCCGCACCGCCGAGGCCGGTCGGTTCGCGGCGGATCTGCTCGGGCGCGGCGCCCGCAGCCCCGAGCTGTGGCTGGCCCAGGCGCGCGCCTGCCTGGCCAACGGCGAGCCCTCCGGCGCCGAGACGGCCCTGCGCGAGTGCCTGCAGCTCGACCCGCGGCAGCTCGAAGCGCACCACAGCCTGGCGCAGCTCCTCTGGGTGCGCAGCGGGGATCTTCGCCAGGCCACCGCCTCACTCGATGCGGCGCTCGGCCGGTTCGCCGAAGACGATGCCCTCTGGGGTGCCAAGGCGGCCATCCTGCAAGGCGCGGGCGAGGCGCACGCGGCGTATGAGTGCCTGGCTCCTCGCACACAGCGCGCACAGGCGGCACCGTCGCTGCTGGTGCGCGCCGGATTGGCAGCACTCGATTTCGATCCGGGGTTAGCCCTCGAGCTCGCCGAACGGGCGCTCAGCCTCGCACCGGCCAGCGCGCAGGCCCGCACGCTGCTCGCCGCCGCGCAGCTCGGTGTGGGCAAGGCCGCCGCAGCACTCGGGCACTGCGAGCAGCTGCTCGAGGCAGCACCGGACGACCAGTATCTGATCGCGTTGCAGACCACCGCGCTGCGCCTGCTTGAGGATCAGCGGTACGGTGCGCTGTGCGATTACGGAGCCCTGGTGCTGCCGCTGATGCTCGAGCCGCCCGCCCGGTGGGACGACCTCGAGCAATTTCTCGGGGATCTCGCCGCAGCGCTCGCGCGCCTGCACGATCCGGACGGACATGCGTTGCTGTTTCAGTCGCTGCGCCGCGGCACCGAGACGACGCAGGACCTCACGCGCAGCCGAGAGCCGGCGATCGCCGCACTGTTCAACGCGTTCCGGGCGCCGATCGCGCGCTATCTGGACCACATCGGCCGCGGCGAGGATCCGCTGCGTCGACGCAACGGGGCCGGCTGGCGGTTCAACGGCAGCTGGTCGGTCCGTCTGCGCGACCGCGGCTTTCATCTGAACCACGTCCATCCGCGCGGCTGGATCTCTTCGGCCTGCTACATCGAACTGCCCGAGTGCATGCGCCGCGGCCGCAGCGAGGCCGGCACGCTGTCCTTCGGCGTGCCCGGCATCCTCACCTCCCCGACCCTCACCCCAGAGCACACGGTCCGCCCCGAGCCCGGCATGCTGGTGCTGTTCCCGTCGTACTTCTGGCACGGCACGGTGCCCTTCGAGAGTCCGCAGTCGCGGCTCACCGTCGCCTTCGATGCGGTCCCCGACCGCACACGCGCCTGAGCGGCGCCGCAGCCCTCACACGCCGCGCGTGCAGGCGTCGATGAACGCGCGCAGTTTCGGCTGATTGCGGCTGGCGCGCGGGTAGTAGATGAAGACCCCGTCGCGGGCGGGAGAGAAATGTTCCAGGACCGGCTCGAGCAATCCCTGTTCGAGTTCTTGCGCGACACTCAACGTCGCAGTGTAAATCAGTCCCAGGCCCTGGCGCGCCAGGGTTCGCAGCAGCACCCCGTCGTTGACCAGCACCGAGCCCGGCGGATCGATGGCGACGGCCTGGCCCTTGCGCTCGAACTCCCAACGATAGATGTCGCCCACCTCCGGCCGGCGGTAGCGGATGCACTCGTGATCGGCGATGTCCTCGGGGACTTTCGGGCGGCCATGCGCGGCAAAATACGCCGGTGCGCCGAACACCCCCCAGCGAAACAACGGCGAGACGCGCATCGCGACCATGTCGCGGTCAATGTACTCGCCGATGCGCACGCCCGCATCGTACCCGGCGCCCACGAGGCCGCGATGGTCGTCTTCAACAGTGATCTCGAGTCGCACGGCCGGATAGGCACGACGGAAACGCGGCACGACAGGCTCGATCAGGTGCGCCACCGCGAAGCGCTGCACCAGCAGCCGCAGCGTTCCGCTGGGCGCAGCACCCATCTGCGCCAGCTCCGCGAGCGACCCGGTGATGGCTGCGGCCGCCGGCGCGACACCGGCCAGCAGACGCTCACCGGCCTCGGTGAGCGCGACGGAGCGCGTGGTGCGCAGGAACACCGGCACCCCGAGGCGCCGCTCGAGCGCCTGCACCGCCTGACTCACCGCCCCGGGAGTCACGCCGAGCGCGTGCGCAGCCTTGCGGAAGCTGCCGTAGCGGGCTACGGCCAGAAATTCGGTCAATCCTGCGAATCCGTCATTGCGCGCCATGGTCGATCTCGCGGGTACGGCACTCTTAATTTAGTTTTTCTAAACAGCCCATGCAATGAACGATCACTTCTTCAGAACAAACCGAAGGTCTAGGCTATGCGCCCCCCCGGAGCTGGAGATCGCCCATGCGCTATCGAACCCTCGGCCATACCGGCCTGCTGGTCTCGGAGATCTGCCTCGGCACCATGACCTTCGGCGGTCGCGGCTTCTGGACTGCGATCGGTGCGCTCGACCAGTCCGTCGCCGACCGCATCGTCGGCCGGGCCCTCGATGCCGGCGTGAACTTCATCGATACCGCCGACGTGTACTCCGAGGGACTCTCCGAGGAGATCACCGGCAAGGCCATGCGCAACAGCGGACGGGTGCGTACCGATCTGGTGCTCGCCACGAAAGTCTTCGGCCCGACCGGCCCCGGTCCGAACGACCGTAGTGCCTCGCGCGGGCACATCATGGATGGGATCAAGGCGAGCCTGAAGCGCCTCGGCACCGATTACATCGATCTGTACCAGATCCATGCGCTCGATCAATTGACGCCACTGGAGGAAACGCTGCGCGCGCTCGAAGATCTCGTCCGGCAGGGGCACGTTCGCTACATCGGGGTCTCGAACTGGTCGGCCTGGGCACTGATGAAGGCGCTCGGCATCGCCGAGCGGCACGGATGGGTGCGGCCGGTGACGCTGCAGGCGTACTACTCGATTGCCGGGCGGGACATCGAGCGGGAGATCGTGCCACTGCTCGCCGCCGAGCGGCTCGGACTGATGGTGTGGAGCCCGCTCGCCGGTGGCCTGCTGTCGGGAAAATTCACCCGCAACGGTCAGGGCCCGCAGGACGCGCGGCGCGCCTCGTTCGATTTTCCGCCCGTGAACCGCGAACGGCTGTTCGATTGCATCGAAGCCATGCAGCCGATCGCTGCGGCGCACGGTGTGTCGGTGGCGCGGGTGGCGCTCGCCTATGTGCTCGCCAAACCGTTCGTGACGTCGGTGATCATCGGCGCCAAGACGCTCGAGCAGCTCGACGACAACCTGGCCGCCGCGGCGCTGACCCTGACGCCCGAGCAGCTCGCCACGCTCGATGCGGTGAGCGCACTGCCGGCGGAATATCCCGGCTGGATGATCGAATTCCAGCACGCGCGCTCGCGGCTGCCCGAGGCGAAGCGCTGAGCGCACCCGGCGCGCTGCCCGCCATCGAACGGAGACTCTCATGAGGACAGAGACAAAGACTTGGTTCATCACCGGCGTGTCACGCGGTTTCGGCAAGGTGCTCGCCGAGCAACTGCTGGCCGACGGCGACACGGTCATCGGAACGACCCGCGACGGCACGGCGCAGATCGCCCCGGGCCGAGGCACGCTGACCGTGCTGCCGCTCGAGGTCACCGACCCGCAGGCCGTGCGTGACACCGTCGCGCGTGCATTCGCACTCGGACGCGTCGATGTGATCGTCAACAACGCCGGCTACGGACTGCTCAGCTCGGTGGAAGAAGCGAGCGAAGCGGATATCGAGCATCTGTTCGCGGTCAACTTCCACGGACCCCGGCGCATCATTCAGGCAGCGTTGCCCCATCTGCGCGCCCAGCGAAGCGGACACATCGTCAACATCACCTCGATCGCGGGCATTGCTCCGGCTGCCGGATCCGGCTACTACGCGGCCGCGAAGATGGCCGTCGAGGGACTCTCGCAAAGTCTCGCCCGCGAAGTCGCGCCGCTCGGCATTCGCGTGACGCTGGTCGAGCCGGGCGCATTTCGCACCGACTTCCTCTCAGCGCATTCGATCCGCCGGCGCAGCCCCGCGCTCGGCGACTACGCACCGAGTGCGGGCGCGGTGCATGAGCGGCTCGCGGCGATGGCCGGCCGGCAGCCCGGCGATCCGGCGCGCGCGGCCGCCGCCATCATCGCGGCGGTGCGTGCCGAACAGCCGCCGCTGCACCTGGTGCTCGGTCCCGATGCCTATCAGCGCACCCGGGAGGTACTCGACGCCTTTTCAGCCGAGCTCGAAGCCTGGAAGACCGTGAGTCTCGGCACGGACTTCCCAGCCGGCACCTGAAGCGCGGTGCGGGGCGGCAGTCGCCGCTCCGCACCGAGTCTGCCGGCCGCTATCGCACGTGGTAGCGCAGCACACCGGCCAGATGCGGCTGGCTATACTGCGGCGAGACACCCACGAACAGTTCGTTCAACCGACGCACGAACACCTCGCTCTTGGCGCCCTTCGCGGACGGCACCTGCGCGATCTCGCGATAGTGACCGGGGTCGCGCTCCTGATACACCCCGATCGTGCCGACGGCACCTGGGATGTACAGCCGCTGGCGCTGCACGTCGAACGCCGAACCGTCGACGATCGCAGGAACCGGCAACGTGGCCACTGTCTTGCCGGTGCGCGTATCGAGCACCACCAGCCTGCTGGGATTGCGGGTCACGACGAACAGCCGCCGGTGCGCCTCATCGAGCGACATCGTCAGATTGGTCCGGGGACCGACGATGGGCCAGCGGGCAATGACCCGGAAAGTCCGTTTGCTGATGACGTCGACCTGGTTCCGGTCGGCAATATTGATGAAGATCCGATCGCCATGCTGCTCGGCGCGCAGCGCCTCCACGTGCGCCGAATCGAACTCGAGCCGGCGCAGCAGTCGCCCGGTCCACGGATCGATCTCGTTCAGCCAGCAGTGCTTCAGGTGCACGTCGGAACCGCCGGTGACGATGTAGAAGCGTCGCGTCGACGGATCGTAATAGCCGGTATCGGCACCCGGCTGCAGCCGGATGTAGCCCAGCACCCGATAGGTACGGTCATCGATGATGCGCGAGCCGCGCTTACCCCCATCGGTGACGATCAGCCGATGGGTGCCCGGGACCCGGAAGAAGGCATGCGGGGTATTGAAGCCGGTCAGGGTGGCCAGATGCGCCCCGGTGGTGAGATTGAACACCTCCACCGTGCCGTGATCCTCGGCGGCGACGAACAGCTTGTTGACTGAGATGTCCGCGTACAGATGATCGACGTCGCCGTCGTAGCCGGGGAAACTGGTGCGCCCGAGCAGTGCCAACGGACGGCGCGTCGGCGCGGCATGCGCGCGAGCGAGGTGCGCAGCACCGGCCCATGCCAGCAGTGCCAGCGCCGCAAGTGGTGCGAGGGACATTGAATTCATGGGAAAAACAACTCCATGGCGATCTTGTGGAACTGCGCTCGGGCGCTCAGCGCACCCGGCGCACCAGTGCGGCGGCCGACGGGATCCTGCGCGCCAGTGCGTTGCGGATGCGAATGGCCTCGCGATGCTTGGCTTTCAGATCCGCGTGCGGGGGAAGCACGAAAACGACGCCGAGCGCACCGATCCGCGCGCCGCTCGCGTCCTTCAACGGCAGCTCCACCTCATAGCGATCCAGTGATGTATTGATCTCCAGATTGGTTTTTCCGTCGCGCACCACGCGCATGTCGTCGCTGTCGGCGGGTTTACCAATACGCCCGATGTTCGAGCCGAGAATCTCCGGATCCGCATTCAGAGGCGTCGTGGCGTGGATCGCCAGGATCAATACGTCGGGATGCCGTGCCAGCGTCTCATCGACGAGTTGCTGCGCGTAGGAATTCAGTGGCAGCCGCGGGTCCCACAACGCCTTCTGCACGAGATTCGCCGCATAGGAGGTATTGCGCGACAGATAGGTGCGGATGGCTTCGGCCTCACGCTCGAGCGCGTGCCGATTGCGCCCCGAGAGCGTCAGGGTGATCGCGCCGGCCTTCTTGCCCGACATGTCCGGCAGCGGCAACGCGGCCATCAGATGGCCCGGCTGGTACACGAAGTACTCCCGCCAGTGTGTGAGCGCCTCGACCGCAGCCTGCGACGCCGGCTGCCCGGTCGTTCCATCGCTCGCCGCTACCGCCTGTGCCGCACGGGCACCGGACGGTGTAACGTAGACCGTGAGCGCCGTGACGTTGTGATGCTGATGCACCACGCGGTTCACGAGCTCCTGACCGTAACTGCCGGTACCGATGACCGGGGCTGCGCCGGTCGCCCAGGCCACCGCCGCCGAAGCCGCGCACACCGTGACGAACGCCAAGCCGAATGTCTTCATGAGAGTTGCCTCGAATCTCGCGGATGAATGGGGCGCAGCTGCAGCGGATCGCGTCCGCCCGGAGCCGTGCGCCCGGACGACGCGGACCGGCTTCTGATGGTGACGGCCGGGACCCCGGATTCCTATATCGCCGGCCGAGGGCGGATCCATGACTGCGCTCGGAGTGTCCCGCCTGACCGATCCGTACGGTGCACCTGAAAGGCAAGCCGACGGATTCTCAATACTCTAGCCGGCCGATTGGCGTCGCGAGCCTCTCTTCTTGTCCCCCCGTTTCGTATTCGGAATCTGAGAAGTTGGGGGGGGGCAGACTACGCTGCGAATCTGAAGCGATTCTGACGGACTGTTCAGGTAGGGCGTGGCGCCACGACGGACCGGCGTCGCTCGGCGCACAGCGGCTGGGCAGGACGCTCAGGTACCCGCGGGCGAATTTGCGTTGAAAGCGATGCAGATGCGCGGCTCGTGGCCCTCGTGCGGCTCGACGTAGTGCTCCATCCAGGAGGGAAAGAGCACCAGCAGCCCCTCGCTCGGGGCCAGTTCGATGTCGCAGTGTCCGTTCGGGACCGGACCCTTGACCGCACTGTGCAGCACGCCGGCGCGCGGATCGCGGAACACCAGGGACCCCGAACCGGCGGGCACCTTGAGGTAGAACGTGCCCGAGAGCATCGATCCCTCATGCATGTGCAAGAAGTTGAAGCCTCCATGCTCGTGCAGATTGATCCAGGACTGCAGGGTGAAGCGTTGTTTGCCGAGCCCCATCTCCTCGAGCGCCTGGGTGCAGGCGAGCGTCACGGCGTGGCGCAGCGGGGCGAGATTCGCCCGCTCGAGCACCGTCATGTCCTGACTGTTCCAGCCACTGCGGTTGGTACGGCCCGCCGGGGTAGGCTGCTCGGCGCGCAGGGCCAGCACCCAGGCGACCCACTGCGCGAAATGCGGCTGCAGGGTCGTGAGCTGACCCTGCCAGAGGCGGGTCGGAAACAGATCGAAGGACTGCAGCATTGGCGCGCCGCCCCCACCCTGCGTCGGCGATGTGCCCGGATTCACCGCCATGTGACGACCACCACCTGACGGATACTCTGCGCGGGAATCTGCACGCGCGCGATCCGGTGTGCTCCGTCCCAGCTCACCGTCTGCACGGGAGTACCGTCGACGGTGAGTGCCGTCGGCCGGTGGCGCGTGTGCAGACTCAGCACGTACCCGCGCGTCACCAGCTGCCCACGATATTTGCCGCGAGTCGGACCGATCACCAAGCGGTGGCGGCCACTGCGGGTGTGGTAGTCGATCGGCGTCAGGGCGTATTGTCCCGAGCGATAATCGAACGAGCTGCCGTCGTCCTGGTACAGATCGAAGCGTCCGACACCAGACCCATACACCTGCAGCACGAGCGGATTGAGCGGCTTGGCGTTGGAATATGCGCTCGGCTGCTGCTCGGGAATCACGGCGCCGGCGCGCACGAACACCGGCGTGTCTGCAACGCCATAGTGCGCGGTGTAGGTCTTGCCACCCACGTAGTGCTTACCGGTGAAGAAATCGATCCACTGCCCGGCCGGCAGGTACACCGAGCGCTCCCCGCTGGCGTTGAGCACGGGCGCGACCAGCAGATCCGCGCCGAGGAAGTACTCGTGCGGATGGTGATATGCCTGCGCTCCGTGCACGCCTTCTAGATACAGCGGCCGCAGGATCGGCACCGCATGCCGGTGTGCCTCCCAGGCATAGGTGTACAGGTATGGAATCAGCTCGGTGTGCAGAGTGAAGTAGCGGCGCATCAGCGCCACACCGCGCGCCCCGTACGTCCAGGGCATGCGCAGGTTTCCCTCGAACGGATTTTCGTGCGCGCTGTGCACGCGCAGAATCGGGCCGAACGCACCGAATTCGATCCAGCGCGCATACAGTGCGAAGGGGATCTTCGCGCCGTGGAAGCCGCCGATGTCGTGACTGATGTAATCGATCAGCTCATTGCCGCCGCGCGCGGAGAAGGCGACCTCGTAGGCGAGCACCGGCCACTGCGAGTAGGTATCGCCGGTGAAAAAGCCCGGGTAGCGTTCACTGCCCCAACCGCCGTAGCGTGACAGAATGAAGGCGCGCCGCCCGGTCTCACGTTGCGTCGCGTCGTAGTACACCTCGTTGGTCCACAGTTGCGGATTCAGGCCCGGCATGCGCGCCGCGCCGCTGCCGCCGTCGACCCACCAGAAATCCACACCGCGGCGCAGCAGCGGCGCGTGCAGGTCGTGCATGAATACCCGTGCCTGTTCGTGGTCGGCCAGGTTGAAGCGGATCGCCGGTGGCGGCGGCACGTTCTGGATCACGGTCGGGGCGAACATCAGGCCGCCGCCGTGCGCCGCGGACGTCACCCGCAGTGCGATCTGATTCGCTTTACCCGGCTCAACCGCGGCGGTGATATCCGCGTAGGTCGTGCGCCGCGGCCACTGCTCGTGGTGGTGCGGCACGCGATGGCCGTTGACGTAGAGCTCGTACGCGTGCGACACCCCGCCGAGATACAGATACAGATGCGGCGGCAGTTGGGCGGGCAGCTGCACGGTTGCCCGGTACCAGCCGGTGCCGTGTTCGCCGCGCAGCAACTGCGAGCGCCACGTGTAGCCGACCCGCACCGGCTGCCAGCGTTCCCGGCCGTGCTGGCCCGGCGTATACGGTCCGGCGCTGAACTGCCACAGGCCGGCCAGATCGACGCGGAACGTCGGCTTCGGCGGCATCTGCC
>JAJZSQ010000199.1 GCA_021849615.1 Pseudomonadota bacterium | reverse complement strand
GACTGGCGGCCGCCTGCGCGTTCATCTACGTGTCGGTCCGGCTGATGCTGTGGCAGGCCGCCGTGTTCGTTGAAGATGCCGGCGCGGCGGCCGCGCTCGGACGCAGCTGGCGTCTGGTCAAAGGCCACTGGTGGCGCGTCACGGCCATCCTGTTCGTGGCCAACATCGTCATCGGCATCCTCGGCTACGTCGTGCCCTGGGCCCTGAGCGCCGCATTCGGACTGTTCTCGCTGCACGCCGCCGCGCAGCCTGAACTCGGCTTTCACCTGCGCGTAGCGCAGATGTTGTCGCAGACGACGCACCTGCTGACCCTGCCGCTGAGTTCCGCCGTGTCCCTCGTGATCTTCCGAGATCTGACACTGCGGGTCGAGGGCACAGATCTGGCCGCACGGGCGGAGGCGCTCGGCGCCCCTTAGGCCATGCGGGACCGGTGGCGGCTGGGACTGGCGCTCGTGGCGCTCTGGAGCGTCGCGACGCCGCTGTGCGCTGCCGTACCGCCGGCGCCGGCAGTGCTCGAGCAGTGCGCGGCTCATCGACCAGCGCTCAAGGGGTGGCCCGCACTGCACGCGCAGTGCCCCGGGCTCGGGAGTGCACTGCAGCAGCTCGGACTGACGGGACTGCTGCCGCCGAACTGGCGCGCGACGCTCCAGTCGGACGGCCTCGGGGAGCTCGCGGCGCTGGCGCACCACTACGCCGGCTCGCCTCGATCGCTCACACCGAACCCCGCGGTCCTGCAGGATGCCGCCCAGGCACTCGCCACACCGACGCCTGCGCCGAGCGAGTGGGAGCGGATTCGTGCTTGGCTCTCGCACTTGAGTGCGCCGCTGACCGCATTCGTGCGCCGGCGCCTGCGCGCGTTGCTGCACGGCCGCGGCCGCGTGCAGCTGTTGCATATGGTGCTGTGGTGCCTCCTCGCGCTGCTGTTCGGTCTCGCGTCGATTGGCGTCTACTTCGCGCTGCGCACCGGGTTGTTCAAACGCCGCAGGGCGCGCGCAGCACGCCTGCCGCGATCTGAATTGGCGCCGTCCGCCCCCGCCCCAGCGCCGCTCCCGGACTGGAACGGCCTCGGCACCCAACCGTCCCGCATCCTGCGGGTGCTCGTCGAGGCACTGGTCGAAGCCGGACGTCTCGAGCGTGAACGGAATCTGACCTGCCGGGAGCTCACGGCACACGCACACTTCGACACCGGAGCGCAGCGCGAAGAGTTTGCCCAGTTTGCACTGTTGGCCGAGCGCGAACGGTACGGTCCGCCGGCCGTAGCACGCGTGCCGGACACGGTGCTGCAGCGGATTCCTGCGCTCTACGCCCAGTGCCGCTCGACCCGCGCCACCGGCCGCGGAGCCTCCTCGTGAAGGACCGGCTCATCACCGCCGCGCTCGCCGCCGGGGCGCTGCTGCTGTTTTACGCACTGCTGGTGCCGAAGCCGCAGCGCACGACACCCGCGAGCGGCGTGCCGGTGTCCGACAGCGCCCGGCCGGCAGGCTACCTGAGCATCTGGCGCTGGCTCGGCGCAGCGCACGTGCCCCGATTGAGTTTGCGCGAGCGCTACACCGCACTGGCGCACCTCGCGCCGCGTCCGCGCGGCAATGTACTGCTGGTGACTCTGCCGCAGCGCGTGCCGATGCAGGTCGATGAGCTCGGGTTTCTGCGCCAGTGGGTCGCGCGCGGCAACACGCTGTTCGTGGCGGCGGCGCTCGATGACACCCCGTCGTGGACGCTCGGCGCATACGATCCTCTGGAGTTGAAGAACCTGCAGCGGCTGAGTGGATTGCAGTTCGAGCCCGCGGCCCGGGACGCGCCGCTGCGCGCTGCGGTGCGCGCCCTCGCTGCGCGCCCTGAGGCACTCGAGGCGCAGGGCGCGCAGCCGCTGATGCGTGGCGTCGATGCGCTGCGACCCGTGGGCTCCCTCATTGAGCGTCCCTGGACCGCACACGCGACGGGCCGTCAGATCCCCCTCGTGCTCGCCACGCTCGCGCGGCACCGAGCGCCCGCGGTGTGGCTCGAGCGGCTCGGCGCCGGGCAGATCATCGTGTCGGCCGTGGCGAGTCCGTTCTCGAACGCCGGACTCGTACGGCGTGGCAACGCGCGCTTCCTGGCGAACGTGCTCGCCTGGTCGCGCAGTCCCCGCGGGGCCGTCATCTTCGATGACGCCCACCAGGGCCTGACCGCGTTCTACGATGCCGCGGCGTTCTTTGCCGACCCCAGGCTGCACGACACGCTGCTGTGGCTGCTGGCCTTGTGGCTGGTGTTCGTGTTCGGCACGCAGCCGTTGCGTGCGGCACGGGCTCGCTGGCAGGCGATCGACGAAACGGCGTACATTGAAGGCAGTGCGCGCTATCTGGCCGCGGTGGTGCGGCCAGAGGACATCGCGCGCCGGCTGATCGAGGGCTTCGCCGCGGAGCTTCGCTCGCGCGTACCGAACGGCGACCCGTGGCAATGGCTGCGCTCGGGCAGCGGTGCCGAGGAGCGCGATTGGCGCAGGCTGGAGCAGCTGCGCGGACGCGCCGAAGCGGGCCAGCGCGTCAACCTGCTGCAGCTGCAATCCCTTTTGGCTCGACTTCGAAGGCAACTGACATGAATGCGCTTGAGGAATTCGCCGGGCAGATCGGGCAGCGACTGGCCGGCACAGTGGTCGGACTGCAGGAGCTCATCAGCGCGGTGGTGATCTGCGTGGTGGCCCGCGGGCACATCCTGGTCGAGGGCCCGCCCGGCCTCGGCAAGACGTTGCTCGGCAAAAGCCTCGCTCGCACGCTCGCCGGGCGGTTCAGCCGCATCCAGGGGACCGCCGACCTCATGCCGGCGGACATCACGGGGGTGCACGTGTTCGATGAGGCGAACCGCAAGTTCACGCTGCGGCCCGGACCGGTGTTCACCGAAGTGCTGCTGATCGACGAGATCAACCGTGCGGGCCCGAAGACGCAATCCGCGCTCTTGCAGGCCATGGAGGAGCGCCAGGTGAGCATCGACCGGCAGACCTACCGCCTGCCGCCTGAGTTCGTGGTGATCGCCACGCAGAATCCGCACGAGTTCGAGGGCACGTTCCCGCTGCCGGAATCCCAGCTCGACCGGTTCATGATGCGGGTGGACGTCACGTATCCCGCCGCTGACGACGAGCGCACGGTGCTCGAGCGATACGGCACGGTGGGCGCCGCGGCAGTGGCATCGGAGGCCGGCGCAGTCGCGCCAGTCGACGCCGGGCTCCTCGCCGCGGCGCGCGCATGCGCCGATGCCATGCACGTGTCCGCGGAGCTGCGGGACTACGCGCTCGCGCTGGCGCAGGCCTCGCGCGAGCACCCGCAGATCGCGCTCGGGCTCTCCACCCGCGGAGCCCTCGCCCTGCTGCGCGCCGCACGCGTCGCGGCGGGCCTGCGCGGC
>JAJZSQ010000050.1 GCA_021849615.1 Pseudomonadota bacterium | reverse complement strand
ACGTTGAACGCCACGATGCGCCCGCGCGGCGCATTCAGCGTGGTCTGCAGGTACACAGTGTCGCCGACGGTGCCGATGGGCTGATACACGGCGTCGTTCTTGGTGAACAGCGGCTTGATGGGCGCATCCAGCCTGGGCGCGGCAGCGGCGCCGAGATCCTTGACGAACAGTTCGTTGCGGTTGGCGGTGCCGTTGACCAGACTGATGAACAAAAAGCGTCCGTCGTGGCTCACCTCGCCGCCGATGATCCACTCCGGCAAATCGGGACGCTTGTAGATCAGCGCGTCATCGGACTGCGGCGTACCCAGACGGTGGTAATACAGCGCTTGGTTCTCGACACGGTCGCTGATGGCCTCGCCCGGCGGCGGCGCCGGATAGCGCGAGTAGAAAAAGCCCTTGCCGTCGCGCGTCCAGGCGATGCCGGAAAACTTCACCCACCGCACCGTGTCGGACAAAGTCTTGCCCCTAGCCACATCCATCACGTGCAGGGTCTCCCAGTCCGAGCCGCCCTGCGAGAGGCCGTAGGCCAGGTAGTGGCCGTCCTCGGAGGGCTGCCAGTCCAGCAGCGCGATGTTGCCGTTGGGCGAAAGCGTATTGGGATCCAGCAGTTCGCGCGGCGTGCCGCCCGCGCCCTGCTGCACGTACACAGGAGACTGATTCTGCAGACCGCTGTTGCGGCTGAAGAACAGGAACCTGCCGGCCTGCAGCGGCACGCCTTCCTTGGCGTAGTTCCACAGCCGGGTCAGGCGCTGCTCGATCCACGGCCGCACGGCAACGTGTTCGAGATAGCGATGGGTCAGCGCGTTCTCCTCGCCTATCCACGTCTTCAGCGCCGGAGCGTTGAGCTTTTCCATCCACTGGTAGGGCGCCGGCACCTTGTCGCCGAAATAGTCGTTGACGATGGCGTCGCGACGCGCCGGCGGATACTGCAGCGGCGCGGCAGCCAGCGCGGGCGCGGCGATCACGGCGGCGAGAACCGCCAGCGCGAGGGCATGACGACGGGGATGTGCGGGCATGGAACGCTCCTGTTCTGGGATGGCGCGCGCAGCGGCGCGAGCCGCGATTATGGACACGGCGCCAGGCCGACGCTCCTGCGCTGCAGCAGTCCGCAGCGTCGGCCGGCGCGGGCTCAGCGCAGCGTCACCCGCCGTAGACGCAAAGCGTTGCTGACCACCGACACCGAACTCAGGCTCATCGCCGCCGCGGCCAGCGCCGGCGACAGCAGCACGCCGAAGAACGGATACAGCGCCCCGGCCGCGACCGGAATGCCGATGCTGCTGTAGACGAAGGCGAAGAACAGGTTCTGGCGGATGTTGCGCACGGTGGCGCGCGACAGGGCGCGGGCGCGCAGGATCGCGGTCAGCTCGCCCTTGACCAGGGTCACCTGCGCACTTTCCATGGCGATGTCGGTGCCGCTGCCCATGGCGATGCCGACATCCGCCGCAGCCAGCGCCGGCGCGTCGTCAAGCCTGGCGGCCGGGTGCTTGTCATCGAGTTCGCCAGATCCACGCACAAAGCGACGGGAATCCTCGGTCACTTCCATCGCGGCCATGGTGCCGTCGGTCTGAGCGAGCTTCTCGAGCTCCTGGCCGGCGCCGGCCTCGCCGTGCGAGACTCCGGCACGGTGGGAACTCAGGACTTGCACTTCATCTTGGCCGAGGCGCCATCCTGCTGATGGCGGTCGTAATCGGCGCGTCCCCCCTTTTATGAGATGTCGTCAACCGAGCGCCTCCTCCGGGAGCGAACCTGGGTTGGGGTGCCTCGCGATGTATCTCTCGTGCAGTCTGATGAGCAGGTAATACACCACCGGTGTGGCGATCAGCGATAGCAGCACGGAGAAGCACAGCGCGCCGATGACGGTGATGCCGAGCGGCTGCAGCATCTGCGCGCCGGCGCCGGCGCCGTAGGCGAGCGGCAGCATGCCGAGCGCTGCGGCGAGCGAGGTCATGAGCACCGGCCGGAGCCTGCGATGGCCGGCACGCACCAGCGCCTCGACAAGCTCCACGCCCTCGGAGCGAAGCTGCCGGCAATAATCGAGCACGAGAATGCCGTTCTTGGCGACGATGCCGACGCCGATGATCGCGCCGAGGTAGGACACGATGTTCAATGTGATGCCGCTCACCCAGAGCCCCACCATCGCCCCGAAGAGCGCGAGCACCGCGCCGAAGACGATCGCGATCGGCTCGTGGAAGGAGCGGAATTCGATCACCAACACCGTGAACACGAGCAGGATGGCGGCGAGCAGCACGGCCATGAGGTTCTGGAACGACTGCTGCTGCAGCCGATAGAGTCCGGCGAACTGGACGCTGCCGGGCGGCAGCCAACTGTCCTTGGCCAGCGTGGCGCGCACCTCGCGCACCGCGGTGCCGAGGTCGATGCCCTGCAAACGCGCCGAGACGATATCGTCCTGGCGCAGATTGTCGCGATTCAATTCCACCTCATGGGACCGCTCCTGTACGGTCGCCACCTGGCTGAGCCTGACGAGCGCGCCCGTCGGCGTGCGGATCGGCAGATCGGCCAGGGCCGAGAAGCGATCGACGCTGCTCGGTGCGGCGAGCACGCGCACGTCCACGACCCGATCGCCGTGCAGCACGTACGAGGAGGTGCTGCCGAGCAGGGCGTTCTTGACCGCATCGGCGATGTCCTGCGTCGTCAGCCCGAAGCGCTCGGCCTGCGCACGTCGCACCCGCAGGTCGATGGTGGGACCGCTGACCACCAGACCGTCGAAGGTATCGACCAGGCCCGGGATCTTCTTGATCTGCGCCTCGACCCGTGGTGCGGTCTTCTCGAGCCAGCCGAGGTCCGGGGAGAAGAGCCGGATCTCGACCGGATAGGGTGCGAGCTGCAGATCACCGACCAGGTCCGTGAGGAAGCCCTTGAAGTCCCAGCGGATCATGGGGAAGCGCTGGTCGAACTCGGCGCGCAGGCGATCGAGCACCTGCTCGGTGGTGTGCTTGCGGTCGGGCTTGAGCTTGATCAGGAAGCTGCCGACATTGGGCTCGGCGAGAAAGGGGCCGAGCTGAGTGCCGAGCCGGCGCGAATACGCCTGCACGTCGGGATCGGCGCGGATGAGCCGCTCGGCCTCGTCGAGCTCCCGCGAGGACTCGGCCAGGCTCGTGCCCGGGAGTGCCGCGTAGTCGATATTGAAGCCGCCCTCATCGAACTTGGGTAGGAAGCCCGTCTGCAACCGCCCGTAAACGAAGACCGCGCCGACTGCGATCGCGGCGCAGGCGAGCAGCGTCAGCCCGGCATGCCGCAAGGACCAGCGCATGGCGCCCTCGTAGGCGCGCAGGATGGGCCTCAAGATGAAGCCGCCTTCCTCGCCGACCTGCTTGCCGCCGCGAATCAGCCAGGCGGCCAGTGAAGGCGTCAGGGTCACCGCCAGCAGCAGCGACACCAGGAGCGAGACCACCATGGTCATTCCGAGGGCGCGGAAGAACACCCCGGCGAGCCCCGGCAGGTACATGAGGGGCAGGAACACCACGACGGGCGTCAGGGTCGAGCCGACGAGTGCCGGCAGGATCTTGCCCATGGCCTCCTGGATCCCCGCGAGGCGCGGGCCGCCCAGGGCAAGGCGGTGGCACATCGCCTCGACCACGATGATGGCGTTGTCGATGATGAGGCCGATCGAGGCCGCGATCCCGCCGAGCGTCATCATGTTGAAGCTCATGCCGGCGAGCTTCATTGCTATGAAGGTGATGAGCACTGAGATCGGGATGGTGACGATCGCCGTCCAGACGCTGCCCCAGCTCTTCAGGAAGAGGTACAGGATGACGGCCGAGAGGACCAGCCCGAAAATGACGGCATCCCAGACGTTGCTGATGGATGAGCGCACGAACGAGGACTGGTTGTAAAAGAATGCGAGGTGCATGTCTGGCGGCAGCGCGCGATGCAGCAACTTCAATTGCGCTTGGAGCGCCTGCGCGATGGCGGGCGTGCTGGCGTTGGTGTGGCTCTCGATGTCGAACAACACCGCGGGGCGCCCTTGGGCGGTAACGTTCGTGTAGGCCGGCGCCGGTTCGCGCACGATGCGCGCCACATCGCGGACGCGGATCGGATGGCCACCGCGGTCGGCGATCACCACGTCACCGATCTGCCGGGCCGAATACACCCGGCCGTCGACCGTCGTAAGGTACAGGCGATAGTTCTGCGCCAGGAACCCCGCGGAGGCCACCATGTTGCTGCGCCCGAGCGCGGCGGTCACGTCCTGCAGCGCGAGGTGCGCAGCCTGCAGCTTAAGCGGATCGACCACCACGTGGTACTCCGGCACCCGACCGCCGACGATCTCCACTCGGGAAACCCCGGGAATCTGCAGAAAGAGCGGCTTGATGGTGTAAGTGGCGGTATTCCACAGGTCCATCAGGTTATGGTTGCGCCCCGTCAGGCTGATCCCGATGATCGGATAGCTCAGCGAGAAGCCGACACGCTCGGCGCTGGTGACCGCCGTGGGCGGCAGCTTGCTGCGCATCTCGGAGAGCCGCCCGAGCACATAGAGCTCCGCGCGATGCATGTCCGTGCCCCAGGCGAACTTCACGTTGACGATCGCCGATCCCCGTGTCGTGGTGGAGAGCACCGAGGTCACCCCCGGAATGCTCTTCAGGGACTGCTCGACCGGGCGCGTGATCGTCGCCATCATCTGGTCGGCCGGCATGATGCCGTTACCGATGTTGACGACGATGCGCGGAAAGGCCGTGGCCGGAAACACCGACGAGGGCATCTTCAGGGCCGCGAATACCCCTGCGGCACAGAGCACGGCCGCGATGAATGCGATGGCGATCGTGTGCCGGATTGCGAACCGGCCCAAGGGCGAGCCTGTGCTCGCGGGTGCGGGGGTGCTCATGGCTTGTGACCATCCATGGAGAGTGATGGGGCGGCCTGGCCGCTCGAGGGATCGACGATCTGGATCGCGGTCCGGTCCGGCAGGCCATACGCGCCCACCGTGACAACCCGAGTGCCGGCCCGCAGGCCGGGACCGGTCACCGCCACCCAGCCGGCCTCCCGCAAGCCGACCTCAACAGGGACGCGGATCGCTTCGTCGCCGCGCACGATGGAGAGGACGCTGCGGCCGCCTACGATGTTGCTGATCACGCTCTCGCTCGGCGCGGCCAGCGCGTCGGGCTCGGTCGCCGTCACGATTCGCAGGCGAACGTACTGGCCCGGCCGAAGACCGCTCTTGCGCGGCAAGCTGCCCCAAGCCATCACGGTTCCATCGTTCGCGCTGACGGTCGGGCTGACATAGGCGAGCCTCGTTGAGATCGGCGTGGCGCTCAGCACCTGCAAGGGCTCTCCGGGCTCGAGCTGCGAAGCGTCAGCCTCGGGAATGTCCGTCCGTACGACGAGGCGGCCGACGTCGATCACCTCGGCGAGCACGGTGCTCGCGTCCACCGCGGTACCGGGTTTCACGTTGACGCTGACAACGGTCCCGCTGAGCGGGGCAGTGACGCGTAGCAGCGCAAGTTGCGCCTGCGCGCTCTGCAAGGTCTTCAGCGAGGTGTTGTGCTCGGCGTACAGCCGCTTAAGCCGTGCGACCTCCTGTTCCGCGTAGTGCTCCGTCATGACGCTGGAATTCAACTCGGCCAGCAGCTGGCCGCGTTTGACTCGCTCCCCGGCGGCGACCGCCACCTCGGTAACGACGCCGTTGACGGGAGCGGCGATTGCAGCGGCGGCTGCGGGTTGTTGCGGGGTCGCCGGTGCCGGCTCCACCACGCCGTAGCCGCTCACGTAGCGGTGCAGGGTCATGCGTCTGAGCTCACCGACTTGAACGGTGATTCTGGGGCTCTTGGGTGCATCGGATCGCTCGGCGGCTGCAGAGCTCGCGCCATGCGAGCTGGGGAGCGCAAAGACGCCAAGCGCGAGTCCCAAGGCGGCGATGCCGCCGGTGATCAGTGTGCTGGATTTCATGGGCGTGTCGAGTGAGGGGTATTTTGTGCGGATTGCAACAGCGAGGGGCGCAGGGTGAGCGGGCTTTGCACCGCATCCTGCAGCGCGCCGAGCGCCTGCTGGGCGGCGATCCGGGCGGCGAGCCGATTCTGTGCTCCGGCAAAAAAGGCGACCTCGGCGTTGGCGAGATCGAGCGGCTGCAGTTCTCCGGCGTTAACTTGCGCGCGTATGGACTTAAGCTGGCGCCTCAGGTTCCCGAGTAACGACTCGGCCGTCCTTACCTGCCCGAGCGTCGAGCGGTACGCGGCGAGCGCGCCATCGATCTGTGCCACGGCCGCCGACTGCACGCCGAGGAACTGCGCGGCGGCCACGCGGCGCCGGGCCCTAGCCTCGGCGATGGGACCCTGGTTCTGATTGAGAACGGGCAATGTCAGGCTGAGGCCGAGCTGCCATTCGCGATCGCCGGCGAGCTGCGAGTTCCAGGCGTAGCCCGGGCCGAGAGCGATGTTGGGCCACTGGCGGGCGACCTCGAGCTTCAGGGCCGACTGGCTGGCCGCGTACTGCGCGAGAGCGGCCCGCACGTCGGATCGACCGAGCAAAGCCTGCTGCCGCACCGCGGGTCGGGTGAGATCGCGCGGGAACTGCTTGAATCCGGCGAATGAGGGATGCACTCCCCGCAATGCGCTTATCGGTACCCCGATCGCACTGGCGAGCGCGATGCGCGCCTCGCGGATCCGGCCCTGCTGCGCCTGCCGGGCGAGGGTCGCATTGTCCAGCGCGATGCGCGCCCGGGTGACATCGTAGCTCGACACCACGCCGGCTCTGAATTGGCCTTCGAGCAGGTTGAGGACGCTCCGCAGCGCGGACACCTGCCGGGCCAGCAGCGATTCCGTCTGACGCGCCGTGAAAAGGTCGAGTAGCGCGCTACGCAGACGGCTGCGCACCCCCCAGACTGTTCCTTCGAGGTCCCACCGTGCGGCGGCCGCGAGGTGGCGCGCCTCCGCCATGCGATCGCCGCGCCGGCCGGCGGTCTGGATCGGCCAGTCGATGGCGACCGGCACGATCCAGGGGCTCGACACGCCGGGAACCCCGGAGTCGTGCGCTGGGGTGAGAGAGAGGGAAGGGTTGGGACGCTCGCGGGCCGTAATCCGTGCCGCCTGGGCCGCGAGCAGCTGCGCGCGCGCATAGGCGAGCGAGGGCTGGTAGTAGAAGGCGGCCAGGGTCAATGCCTTGAGATCCCAGGGCTGACCGCGACCAGGCACGGCGACACGGTTGGCCGCTAGGAACTTCCCGAGCCCCGGATCGGCGAGCGAGCGGCTCTCGTAGGCTGCGAGCGATCCGGCGGGAGAGATCGGCCGCGGCTGGAAAGTGGCGCAGCCGGAGAGAAGCCCTAAAGCAAGCAGCCACAGGCGCCGCATTCTGAAGGCAGTCGGCATGGATTTGGCATTTATCGGGATCATGAGTGCGTTTATACGCACGAGAGCTTGCTACCCCTCTCGCGACCCGATATCGATCCGCCGCGAGGGTCCGGGGGATCGCGTGCGTATTATTCCCGCTCGCCTATGAGGAGAACTGAGTATGATCGAGCGAGACATCCGAGCTCTCGATGCCCGCGAGCCCGATCACCCGCTGGAACGGCTCGAGGCCGACATCTGGGCGCGCGTGGCCATGCGCGAGGAGGTCAGACGGCGATCAGCACGCCTTCTCGTTCTGCAGGTGGCGCTGCTTGGCATTGCTTTCAGCGTGAGCGCCCTGGCCGGGTATCAGGCACGGCCGGCCACCAATAGGTCCGAGCTGAGCGTCTTCTCCACGCACATGCCCATGAACCCCTCGACGTTGTTGGCTGACGAACACCCATGACAGCCATCATGCGCACGGCGCTGGCGATGCTGGCGCTTACGATCCTCGCCGCGGGAGCGGGCGGCTGGCTTGGGGTCCATTACGGATTGGCGGCGAGCCGCTCACCGACGAGCCTCAATCGACTCCTGCACCATGAGCTTCATCTGACCGCCGATCAAGAGCGGCAGTTCGCGACGCTGGAGACCCGTTACGACGCACGCCGCAAAATACTGGAGGCTCAGGCGCGCCAGGCCAACCGCGAGCTCGCCACCGCCCTTCTCGCCAGTCACGAGTACGGGCCCCAGGACGAACAGGCGATCGACGCTTTCCATGTAGCCATGAAGGCGCTACAGGTCGCCACGGTCAAGCATCTGCTCGCCATGCGCGCGGTGCTGACGCCGGCGCAGGCAGCGAAGTTCGATAAGACGGTCGCCGCAGCGCTCGACTCGGATCGGCGATGACCGACGGCCAGGACGAGGAGGAGCGGCAGCTCGCGGCGGCCGCCCGGGCGGGAAGGCGCGCAGCCTTCGATCAACTGGTCCGACAACAGGAGGGGCCGCTGTACCGGTTCGTGCGCCGGTATGTCGGCAACCCGGACGACGCTTACGACATCGTTCAGGACGCATTCGTGTCCGCGTGGCTGGCCCTGGAACGCTACGACAGCCGACAGTCCTTCGCGTTCTGGTTGCGCGCGATCGCCCTCAACAAGTGCCGCGATCATGGCAGGCGGCAAGCGGTACGCCGCCGGTTCCTGATGTTGCTCTCCTTCGGCTCCGAGTCGGCGGAAGAAGCGGGGCTGGATGCGCCGGAGCAGTCGGGCGCCGACGAGGAGCAGCGGCTGCGCCGCCTCGATCAGGCCATCGCCGCCCTGCCAAAGCAGTACAAGGAACCGCTGCTGCTGACCATCGTCAGCGGCCTGACCCAGCAGCAGGCGGCCGAGCAGCTCGGGACGACCACCAAGGCGATCGAGATGCGCATCCGGCGCGCGAAGAGGAGTCTGGCTCAGACGCTCGCGGATTTGCCGGCGCGCGAAATACATACCGACTCAAGTGAAGATATCGGTGTGTAATATCGAATTGGCGAGGACGTAGCCATGGGTGTGCTGGCCTCACGCGGTGCCAAGGAGGGTTACGTAGCCGCGCATTGAGATCGCGCGAGGAGGCTCTGCACAGGCTGCATGGCCGTGGCGATCTGACGGCGATAGGGCGGAATCATGAGGCCACCATGCCCGCCGCAGCGGCAGCGAGGAATAGGATCCGCTAGCCGATGAAGGGGACCGACATCGCAGATGGCGTGCGCATTGCAGCAATAGGCGCGCTATCGGCGCACTCGCTTGGGCGATGGAAAGTTGTCATGCACGCACGCTCCTTGCGCTACGCCGCGCAGCAGGACAGTTGCTTCACATCTTTCGAGAACATCTGTGCCGCGAGCTTCAGGCCCTCGACCATCGTCAGGTACGGAAAGAGCTGGCTCGAGAGATCCGCGATGGTCATGCCATGGTGGATTGCGAGCGCGGCTGCCTGGATCAGCTCGCCGGCCTCCGCCGCGACGGCCTGCACACCGAGCAACCGGCCCGTGTCGGCCTCGACGACCATCTTGATGAAGCCGTGAGTGTCGAAATTGACGTGCGCGCGCTGCACGTTATCGAGCGTGAGCACGCGGCTATCCGTCTCGATGCCCTTCATATGTGCCTCGGCTTCGGTCAGTCCCACCGTCGCGATCTGTGGGTCGATGAACACGACCGCGGGCATCGTGCGCAGGTCGAGCGTGACATCCCCGCCCGTCATGTTCTCGGCCGCGCGGGAGCCGGCGGCGGCCGCGACGTACACGAACTGCGGCTGATCGGTGCAGTCACCCGCCGCATAGATATGAGGCACGCCCGTTCGCAGGTGCTCATCGACCGCGATCCGGCCGCTCTCAGTGAGGTCAATGCCGACGGCCTCGAGGCTCAGCGCCTCAACATTCGCCGCGCGACCCGTGGCGACAAGCAGCGACCTGATCAACTCTTCGTTTGGCGAGGCACCCAGCTTCTCGCAAGCCGGCGTGCCGATCTGGCCGCAGACCGCGCTCGGCGTCACCGCGCTGTGGGCCCCGGGCCCGCTGTTCGTCCAGGCCGGTCTGTGGAGTGGCACGCCGCGCAATCCCGGCACCGACCAGGGCTGGGGCCTGCCGCGCGGCGGCGACGGCGCGCTGCAGGCGCTGGAACTGGGCATCGAACACGAGGGCGACTACAAGTTCGCCGTCGGCGGCTGGTCGCTGCATCGTGCCTCGACGCGCGACGCGGCGCATCGCGGCGGCTATGCGCTGGCGCAGCTGCGCCTGCTGGACACCGGCGCGGACGGCCATGTCAGCGGCTTCGCGCAGTGGTCGGGCACGCGGCCTTACCGCAGCGACGTCGAGCGCTATATCGGCGCCGGGCTGCGCTGGACGCCTGCGGCGGAAGCGCGCGGGCGCCTGAGCGTCGGCGTGGCGCGCGCCACCTTGAGCGCCGCCTTTCGCGCCCGCCACCCCGCAGCCGCCACTGCCGAGACCGTGTTCGAGGTCACCTGGCGGCAACGCATCAGCGACGCTTTGAGCGTGCAGCCCGACCTGCAGTACGTCGCGCATCCGGCGCTGGCGCCGACCCGCGACCATGCGCTGATCGTGGGTATCCGTCTTGAGGGGTGGTTCTGATACCCAGTTGCGTTCAATCGATACGATGGGTAGCCCGGATGCAGCCCCAGCGGGGGCGGAATCCGGGGCTCGATGCAGCCTCATTCCCGGATTTCGCTGCGTCGCATCCGGACTACGCGGTTTTCGTGTCTTGATCGCGAACTGGGTATGAGACGGACGGCGAGACAGCGTGGCCGCGTGCCTTTGCAGCCGCGGTCATGGCGTCCGCAACCACCCGGTCGCAGAGGCCGCAGGCCGAAGGACCCGGCACTCGGAGACGCCTCGCACACCGAAGCCTTGCAGCCCAAAAGGCCCTTCGCTGCGCTCAGGGTGACAAGGAGGCGTTGCGCAGACGCAGTGCGTTGCTCACCACCGACACCGAACTCAGGCTCATCGCCGCCGCGGCCAGCGCCGGCGACAGCAGCACGCCGAAGAACGGATACAGCACGCCCGCTGCAACCGGAATGCCGATGCTGTTGTAGACGAAGGCGAAGAACAGGTTCTGGCGGATGTTGCGCACGGTGGCGCGCGACAGTGCCCGCGCACGCAGGATGGCGGTCAGCTCGCCCTTGACCAGGGTAACCTGCGCGCTCTCCATGGCGATGTCGGTACCGCTGCCCATGGCGATGCCGACATCCGCCGCGGCCAGCGCCGGCGCGTCGTTGATGCCGTCGCCGGCCATCGCCACGCGCCGGCCTTCGGCCTTCAGCGCGACGATCACCGCGGCCTTGTCGGCCGGCGACACCTCGGCATGCACCGCATCGATGCCCAGCGTCTGCGCCACCGCCTGCGCGGTGGTGGCGTGGTCGCCGGTGAGCATGACGATGCGCAGGCCGGCCGCGTGCAGGCGGCGGATCGCCTCGGGCGTGGTCGGCTTGATGCGATCGGCCACCGCGACCAGCGCGGCCAGCGTACCGTCGGCGGCGAGGAACATCACCGTCGCGCCTTCGCCGCGCAGGGCCTCGGCGCGCGAACGCGCCGCGGCATCCACGGTGACGTGCAACTCCTGCATCAGGGCGAGGTTGCCCAGCGCGGCGTCGCGGTCACCAACGCGTGCACGCACGCCGCGACCGGTCAGCGCCGCGAAACCGCGGGCTTCGGCGACGACGAGCTTTTCCTGCTCCGCGGCAGCGACGATCGCGCGCGCCAGCGGATGTTCGCTGGAGCGCTCCAGCGCCGCGGCCAGCGCCAGCGTGCCGACACGGTCGAAGGCGCCGAACGCCACCACTTCGCGCAGGGCCGGCTTGCCCTCGGTCAGCGTGCCGGTCTTGTCCACCACCAGCGTGTCCACCTCGCGCAGTGCCTCGATCGCGGCGGCGTCGCGGAACAGCACGCCGGCCTGCGCACCGCGCCCGGTGGCGACCATGATCGAGATCGGCGTGGCCAGCCCAAGCGCGCAGGGGCAGGCAATGATCAGCACCGCCACCGCGGCGATCAGCGCGTTGGTATAGCGCGGATCGGGACCGAACCATGCCCAGACGACGAAGGCCAGCACCGCCACCGCCACCACCGCCGGCACGAACCATCCGGCGACGCGATCGGCCACGCGCTGCAGCGGCGCCTTGCTGCGTTGCGCCTGGGCCACCAGGCCCACGATCTGCGCCAGCAGGGTGTCGGCGCCGACCTTGTCCGCGCGCAGCAGCAGCGTGCCGGTCTGGTTGACGGTGGCGCCGGTGACGCGATCGCCGACGCGCTTGTCCACCGGCAACGGCTCGCCGGTCAGCATCGACTCGTCGATGCTGCTGGCGCCTTCCAGCATCACGCCATCGACGGGAATCTTTTCGCCGGGACGCACGCGCAGGGTGTCGCCAACCTGCACCTGCTCCAGCGGCACGTCGGCCTCGCGGCCATCGGCATCGACGCGATGCGCGGTCTTGGGCGCCAGACCCAGCAGCGCCTGCAGCGCCGCGCCAGTACGGCGACGTGCGCGCAGTTCGAGAAAATCGCCCAGCAGCACCAAGGTGACGATCACCGCCGCGGCCTCGAAGTACACCGCGACGCGGCCATCGGCGCCGCGGAACGCCGGCGGAAACAAGCCGGGCGCGGCGAACGCGATCACGCTGTAGATCCAGGCCACGCCGGTGCCCAGCGCGATCAGCGTGTACATGTTGGGCGACCACGGTCGCAACGATCTCCAGCCGCGCACGAAAAAGTCCCGGCCGCCCCACAGCACGACGACACTGCCCAGCAGCGCCTCGGTCCAGGCCGCAAGCGCATCCCACGGCGCCGGCAGACGCAGACCCAGCACGTGCGGGCCCATCGCCGCGGCCAGCACCGGCAGGCTCAGCGCCGCACAGATCCAGAACCTGCGCGCCAGATGCGCCAATTCGCCGCCATCGTCCCCATCGAGGCTGGGCAGCAGCGGCTCCAGCGCCATGCCGCACTTGGGGCAGTTGCCGGGATGATCCCGGCGGATCTCCGGATGCATCGGACAAGTCCAGATCGTGCCTGCCGGCGCGGAAGCCACCGGCGCCGCGGCTGCCGCGGGCCGCAGGTACTGCGCGGGATCGGCGTCGAACTTGTCCTTGCAGCGCGGATTGCAGAAAAAGTACGCCACGCCGGCGTGCTCGCTGCGGTGCTTGGCGGTGGCCGGATCGACGCGCATGCCGCAGACCGGGTCGGTCACCGTGTCCGCAGGTGCTCCGTGCGCAGGGTGCCCCTGCGCGGCATGCCGCCGGGGGTCATGGGCATGATCGCCGCCCGCACAGCAGGCACCGCTGCGGGATACCGCGTCGTGATGCGTGTCCCCACCGCTGCCGTGCGCGGCAGCGGCATGTCCGGGATCGTCGCGGTGTTCGTGCATGGTCATGGCGATTCCTCGCGGCTGAGGGCGGTCAGGATCGGGCAGCGCTCCGGCGCGCCATGACCCGGACAGGCGTCGATCAGGTTCTTCAATCCGCGCTGTACGCGCTTCAGCTCGCGGATGCGGCGCTCGACCTCCGCCAGCCGTGCCTGCGCGCGTGCCTTGACACCGCGCACTCCGCGCTCGCGGTCGACGGACAGCGCCAGCAGTTCGCGGATTTCCGGCAGGGTGAAGCCAAGCTCCTTGGCGCGGCGGATGAAGCGCAGCCGCGTGACCGCGTCCGGCGTGTAGTCGCGATAGCCCGACAGGCGCCGCTCGGGCTCCGGCAGCAGACCCTCGCGCTCGTAGTAGCGGATGGTGTCGATGGCGATGCCCGCGGCGCGCGCGACGCGACCGATGGTCAGGTGCGGCGCGGCGGCAAGCGGACTGGCAGATGGGGTCATGACGCAAGCCTAGACCATGGAGCTAGGTCCAGAGTCAAGGACGGCCCGGCATCGCTCCGCTCGCCAGCGTCACATCGCCGCATCCCTCGATCGGCCCGCCGCCGATCCTCCGTCTGCCAGCGATCGGCTGTATGCCACCGGCCGGGCCGGAGCCAGAGCCGTCGACGCTGTGCTTCACCCCGCGCAACAGGAGAGCTGCGAGACGTCCCTGCTGAACGTCTGCGCGGCCAGCTTCAGCCCTTCGACCATGGTCAGATATGGGAACAGTTGCCCGGCCAGTTCCTGCACGGTCATGCGGTTGTGGATGGCCAGTGCCGCGGCCTGGATCAGTTCGCCCGCCTCGGCGGCCACGGCCTGCACACCGATCAACCGGCCGGTGCCGGCTTCGGCCACCAGCTTGATGAAACCGCGGGTGTCGAAATTGGCCAGCGCCCGTGGCACGTTGTCGAGGCCAAGAGCGCGGCTGTCGGTCTCGATGTTGCGCAGGTGCGCCTCGGCTTCGCTCAGACCTACCGTGGCCACCTGCGGTTCGGTGAACACCACCGCCGGCATGGCCGACAGGTCGAGCGTGGCGTCGCCGCCCAGCATGTTGATCGCCGCGCGCGTGCCGGCGGCGGCGGCCACGTAGACGAACTGCGGCTGGTCGGTGCAGTCGCCGGCCGCATAGATGTGCGGCGCGCTGCTGCGCAAATGCCCGTCGACCGCGATCGCGCCACGCGCATCGAGCTTGACGCCGGCCGCAGCGAGGTTCAACTCGTCGGTGTTGGGCACGCGCCCGGCGGCCACCAGCAGGCGCTCGGCCTGGATGTCACTTTGGCTGGTGTGCAGCGTAAACACGCCATCAGCGTGCTCGACGCGACTCGCCTGGGTATGCGTGAGCACACTGATGCCCTCGTCGCGGAAGGCCGCCGTCAATGCCTCGCCGATGGCGGGATCTTCGCGGAACAACAGCGTGCTGCGCGCCAGCACGGTGACCCGGCTGCCCAGCCGCGCGTAGGCCTGCGCCAGTTCCACCGCGACCACCGAGGAGCCGATCACCGCCAGGCGCGGGGGGATCGACTCTGCGGCCAGCGCTTCGGTGGAGGTCCAGTATGGCGTGTCCTTCAGGCCCGCGATCGGCGGGATCGCCGGATGCGCGCCGGTGGCAATCAGGCACTGGTCGAAGCCGATGGTCTGCACCGTGCCGGTGGCTGTCGTCACCGCGAGGGTATGGGCATCGACGAAGCGCGCACTGCCGCGCACCGTGGTGATATTGGGCTGGCCGTCCAGGATGTTTTCGTACTTGGCGTGACGCAGCGCGTCCACCCGTGCCTGCTGCTGCGCCAGCAGCCGGTCGCGCCGGATGACGGGCGTGGCCGCCGCGATGCCGTCGTCGAACGGCCCGGTACGGCGCACCTGTGCGACGTGCGCGGCACGGATCATGATCTTGGACGGCACGCAGCCAACGTTGACGCAAGTGCCGCCGATCGTGCCGCGCTCGACCAGCATGACCCGCGCGCCCTCGCCGGCTGCCCGGATCGCCGCCGCCATCGCCGCAGCGCCGCTACCGAGGATGGCGATGCGCAGACCGCGGCCGCCGCCGCGCGCCACCGAATCCGATGGCTCCGCCGGCTGCAGGACGGCGCGCACGGCATCTGCTGCGGCATCCGTTGCGGCGTAGCCAGCTCCAGCCACCGCGGCCGCCAGGGCCGCGAACGACACGCCAGCGTCGGCCTGCACTTCGGCCGTGCCTTGCGGATACGCGACTTGCGCCGAGTGCACGCCGGGCACGTTCTCCAGCGCCTCGCGCACGTGGATGGCGCAGGCGTTGCAGGTCATACCTTCGATGGTCAAGGTTTGCATGGACGGCTCCTCGGAAGGATGGATGAAGGTGCGGATCGAGGCGGTCAGCGCCCCGCCTGGTCCGGCACCACGCAACCTTCGGGACCGCAGCGGCGGTGGGCGGGCGCGACGAGATCCCAGATCGCCGCGATCACCATCCACGCCAGCCCGACATAGAGCACGGCGCCGCTGAAGGTGTAGCGCCCAATCAGCACCAGAATCGGGCCGATCATGCCCAGTGCGCTGCGCTGCCATTGCCGGTGGCTGAACCAGCCCAGCGCATTGGCCAACAGGGCGATCAGCGCGAACAGCGGCAGCAGCACGTGCACCAGCAGCGACTCCCACTGCGCGAGGAAACCCAGCCCGATGGCCGCGCCGATGCTGGCCAGCGCCGGGAAGCATATGGCGCAGCCCATGCCGGCAACGAGGGTGCCGAGCACGCCGGTCTTGTCGGCAATGCGTGTGAGCAAGCTCATCGCGCGGCTCCCGATGCGACCGCCGCTGCGGGAACGACACGCGCTGGGTAGCCGGCATCCTTGGTGGCCCGCAGCAGCGCCTGCGGTGAGGCTTTGGCATTGTCGTAGGTGACGGTGACTTCTTTCTTCGCCACGGCAATGGCGACATGCTCTACGCCGGGCACACGATCGAGCGCGGTACGCACCGTGATCGGACAGGCGCCGCAGGTCATGCCGGGGATGGACAGGGTGACGCGTTGGGTGGCGGCAAACGCAGGCGCGCTCAGGCTCAGCAGCAGGGCAATGACGGACTTGTTCATGGCTTCACTCCGGTCAGTAAAACAGGGGCAGAACATAGGGAAACAGCAGGGCGACCAGCACCAGCACGATCACCACCCAGAAGATCAGCTTGTAGGCGCTGCGCACCGGCGGCAGTGCGCAGACCTCGCCCGGCGCACAGGCCCGCGCGCGCCGGAAGATGCGCCGATAGGCGAACGCCAGCGCCAGTAGCGCTGCGCCGACGAAGAAGGGGCGGTAAGGCTCCAGCGCGGTCAGATTGCCGATCCAGGCGCCGCTGACGCCCAGGCCGACCAACAGCAGCGGACCCAGGCAGCAGGTCGAGGCCAGAATGGCAGCCAGGCCACCCAACGCCAGAGCGCCGGCGCGCGCGGCGATGGATTCTTTCCGTGTGGTCGTATTCATGCTTCACCGCGCATCGCAAGGATCACATCGTTAAGCTTCCGGACGTACCTGGGTACGGAGTCAAGCCATGTCATCGACCATCGGCACGCTGGCCCGGAACGCCGGCGTCAACGTCGAAACCGTGCGTTACTACCAGCGGCGCGGCTTGCTGGCCGAGCCGCCGCGGCCGCTGGGCGGCGTGCGCCGCTACGGCGAGGAGGCGTTACGCCGCCTGCACTTCATCCGGCAGTGCCAGTCGCTGGGCTTTTCGCTCGACGAAGTAGGCGAACTGCTGGCGCTGGATGATGGCCGCCACTGCACGGAGGCGTCCGCTCTCGCAGCAGACCGGCTGAAAGACGTGCGCGTGCGTCTGGCGCGGCTGCGCCGCATCGAGCGCGCGCTGGCCGGACTGGTGTCGCAATGCCAGCGCAGCCGCGGACGGATGCGCTGCCCGCTGATCGATGCGCTGTCGAGCGGCGCGGCCGTCCATCCTTAGTAGGCCCGGCCGTCGAACGCCCGCCCGCACCAGCGCCGGCGCACCGCGCCCGGCAGGGGACGCGGTGCATGCCCGCCGTGCTGCGTGTGCTGCGGATGCGGCGGTGTGCCCTGCCCGCCGCTGCGGGCAGCGGAGGCGGACTGGACATCACGGCGCGGTCTCATGGCGATACCGCGGCCGGTGCCGCCTCGTTCCTGCGCGCGGCGCGCAGGCGGCGGCGCTCCAGCAGCCGGTAGCCCACCGGGATCACCAGCATCGACAGCAGCGGCGCGGTGAGCATGCCGCCGACCATCGGCGCGGCGATGCTGCGCATCACCTCGGAGCCCGCGCCATGACCGAACATGATCGGCAACAGACCGGCCAGGATCACCGCCACGGTCATGGCGATCGGCCGCACGCGCAGCACGGCGCCGGCGTCGATAGCTTCATCCAGCACAGTCTCATCGGCACTGCCCGCCGCCACGCGTTGACGCCATGCATTGCGCAGGTACAGCAACATCACCACGCCCAACTCGGAGGTCACGCCCGCCAGCGCGATGAACCCGACCATGGTCGCCACCGACACCGGGTGCCCCAGCAGCCACACCAGCCAGATGCCGCCCACCAGCGCGAACGGCAGCGTCAGCATGATCAGCAAAGCCTCCGGTACGCGCCGGAACACGCTCCAGATCAGCACGAAAATGATCAGCAGTGTCAGCGGCACGATGGTTTTCAGCCGCTGCACGGCACGCTCGAGGAACGCGTACTGGCCGGACCACTCCAGCGTGTAGCCTGGCGGCAGCGCCACCTCCCGGTGGATCGCGTCCTGCAGGCGCGCCACCACGCCGCCCAGATTGCCGCTCGAGCTGTCGATGTAGACGTAGTTGGCCAGCTGGCCATCCTCGCTGGTCAGCATCGCCGGGCCACCGGTCACTGACACCGTGGCCACCGCATCCAGCGGCAGCTGCGCGCCGTCCGGTGCGACGATCAGCAGGTGGCGCAGCGCCGAGGCGCTCTGCCGCTGATCGCGCGGATAGCGCAGCACGATCGGAAAGCGCTCGCGGCCCTGCACGGTCTCGCCGATGGGATCGCCACCCACCG
>JAJZSQ010000049.1 GCA_021849615.1 Pseudomonadota bacterium | reverse complement strand
GATGACGCCCTTGCGGCGCTCTACATGTGGCTCGGCGCACGAACGTGCGCAACCCACGGTACTGCGGGAGGCAGACCTCTTGGAAACCTTGGTAACCCGCCCTCTCATGGCGGGCCATGATGTCTAGCGGCGCGGGGTCGGCGTCCGCCGGCCGGAGACGAACGGCGAGTCTCGATCGAAGAAGCGCCAGGGACGGCGCGCCCAGTCGCCGGCGTACTCGACCCCGATGCGCGCGCTGCGACCGATGCGCACCGGGGCGCTCTGCGGCGCTCGCTCAATCCACAGCATCGGACCGGTCAGATCGGCGCCGTTGAGGCGCCGGTCTATGTCCAGGGCGCGGCAGAGCAGCCCCGGCCCCGAGGTGCGCAGTGCCAGACCTTCGAGCGGCTCGAGCGCGCGCAGCAGCACCGCGTGCGG
This sequence comes from Pseudomonadota bacterium, assembly GCA_021849615.1. GTDB lineage: Bacteria > Pseudomonadota > Gammaproteobacteria > Steroidobacterales > Steroidobacteraceae > 13-2-20CM-66-19. The sequence continues at coordinate 18,068 of JAJZSQ010000049.1, read as the reverse complement.
GACGCCTTCGGCCGCGGTGACCAGGTTCAGGCAGTGCCAGATCCCGTAGATGAGGTAGACGTAGGCGTGGCCGGGCGGTCCGAACATCACTTCGGTGCGCGGCGTGCGCCCGCGCCAGGAGTGCGCCGCCCGGTCCTCGGGGCCCTGGTAGGCCTCAGTTTCCACGATCCGGCCGCTGCGGCGCACCCCGTCGACCTCACGCACCAGATGCATGCCGAGCAGCGAGCGGGCCACCGTGAGGGTGTCCTGGCGGTAAAAGTCGGCGGGGAGGCGGCGGGCCGGGCGCATCGGGGCGCATGTTACAATGCGGGCGCTCGCCGCACCGGCGGTGTTGACCCGGAACCTTCACTCCATGTCCCTGATGTCCCTGCGTTCCCGCGCCGCCCTGGCTGCGGGCCTGCTCGTCGCGTCTGCGCTCGTGTTCACCGGGCCCGCCCGGGCCGCCGTGTACCGGCTGCCCGCGCACGGTGCGCTCATCGGCCGTGACCGCGTGATCCATTCGAAGGCCGCCGACACGTTGCTCGCCATCGCGCGCAAGTACAGCGTCGGCTACTGGGAGATCCAGGCGGCCAACCCGCACGTGGACATGTGGCTGCCGGGTGAGGGCACGCGCGTGGTGATCCCGGGTCGCTACATCATTCCGCCGGTGGCGCACGAGGGCATCGTCGTCAATCTCGCCGCGCACCGGCTCTTCTACTTCCCGCGCCGCGCCGGGCACGACCGGCCGGTGGTGATCACCTATCCGGTGAGTCCCGGGGAGAAGGGCTGGGACACGCCCACCGGAGAGACCCGGATCGTGCGCAAGGTGCCGCATCCGGTGTGGATACCGACTCCCTCGATCCTCAGGGCGCATGCCAAGGCGGGCGATCCGATTCCGCACGTGTGGCCGGCCGGTCCGAACAACCCCATGGGCGAATGGGCGTTGCAGACGACGATGAGCGGCGGGGAGATCTACATCCACGGCACCAACAATCCGATGGCGATCGGCATGGCGGTGACGCACGGCTGCGTGCGGCTGTATCCGGAGGACATCGCGGCGCTCTTCCCGGTCGTGCCGGTCGGCACGAAGGTCACCATCGTCAACGATCCGATTCTCGCGACGCTGCAGGACGGGCGGCTGTATCTGTCGATCCATCCGCCGCTGCACAGTCAGGACAAGCCGGCCAAGCCGAATTTCGCCGTGATCTCGCGCGTCATCCACCAGGCGCTCGGCGGGGCGGCCGTGGCGGTGGATTGGGCGCGCGTGCGGCGCATGGCCGCGCGCGCCAACGGCATTCCGCAGCTGATCGGGGTGCAGGCCGCCCCGCTCGATGCGCCGCAGCGCGCCGCGGCCGAGCGGCGCACCGGCACCTGAGCGCAGCGCCGGCCTACTGCGTCTCGGTGTCGAGCACCATGCGCACGAGCTGGGCGAAGGACGAGGCGCCCATCTTTTCCATGACCCGTGCGCGGTGGATCTCCACCGTGCGCTGACTGACCCCGAGGTCGGCGGCGACCACCTTGTTCGGCTTGCCGCGGGTGATCAGGCTGAGCACCTCGCGCTCGCGCGGGGTGAGGACGTCGAGGCGGTCGCGGATGCGGTCCTGCTCCTTCAGTTCGAGCCGCGTGCGCTGATCCTTCTCGAGCGCGCGCTGCACCCGATCGAGCAGGTCCTGGTCGCGGAACGGCTTCTGCAGGAAATCGAACGCGCCGTGCTGCATCGCCTCGACCGCCATCGGGATGTCGCCGTGGCCGGTGATGAAGATGACCGGAATGGTTGCCCCGCGCAGGTTCAGCAGCTGCTGCAGCTCCAGGCCGCTCATGCCCGGCATTCGCACATCGAGGATCACGCAGCCGGGCTGGTGCGCATCGTAGTGGCCGAGGAACTCCTGGGCGCTGCAGTAGACCGTTGCCGGCACGCCGACTGACTTGAGCAACAGCCGCAGTGAGGCGCGCACCGCCTCATCGTCATCGACGACGAACACGGTCGGCTGCAAGTCGCGGGCATTTTCCATCGAGCGTTCCCCGTAGTTCGGCAGCGGGTGGTGAGCGGCGCCCCGTGCGGTAAAAACCATAATGGACACGGATGGCTCACCTGCGACAGTATGTTGCCTTCAAGCCATTGTGCGCGCTAGGTATTTTCCGCAGGCGCGGGCGTGGCGGTCAACTGCGGGCGGCCCCGTTCGGCGGGTGAGTCCGCCAGGGGCGGAGGCTGCGGTGGACACAGAAATAGTACGGAAGCGGCTGCTGCGCCGGCGCGAGGAGCTGCAGGGACGGGCGAACCGGGCGAGCGCCGATCTGCGCCATGAGAGCGATCCGCTGAGCGCCGACTTCGCCGAGCAGGTGACCCAGCGCGAGAGCGACGAGGTGCTCAGCGCGATCAGCGAGACGGCCCGCGGAGAACTCAAACAGATCGGCGCGGCACTGCGCCGCCTCGAGGAGGGCCGCTACGAGCGTTGCGAAGTGTGCGGCGGTCCGATCGAGCCCGGCCGGCTCGAGGCGGTGCCATACACCGACCGCTGCCGCAGCTGCGCGGCGGGCGAGCCGGGCGCCGCAGCCCGATGAGTGCCGCGCCGCTGCGCCCGAGCGGGGTCATCACCATCACGACGGATTTCGGCCATCAGGGGCCGTTCGTCGGGGTCATGAAGGGCCGCATCCTCGGCCGGTTCCCCGAGGCGCGCCTGATCGATCTGACGCACGAAATCCTGGTGCACTGGCCGGCGGAGGCCGGTTTCTGGCTGACCCGTGCCTTCGCCTACTTCCCGCCCGGCACCGTGCACGTCGCGGTGGTGGACCCCGGGGTCGGCACCGCGCGCGACATCGTGGCGATGAGTGCCGCCGGTCACCTCTTTCTCGCCCCGGACAACGGGTTGCTGGCGCCGCTCGCGGCCCGCCACCCGCACGCCGAGCTGGTGCGGCTGCGCCCCGCCGGGCTCGCCCGGCTCGGGATCGCGCGGGCGAGCGCCACGTTCCACGGGCGGGACATCTTCGCCCCCGTGGCCGCGGAGCTCGCTGCGGGCCGCTGCGCGCTCGAGGCGCTCGGGGAGGCGAGCCGGCCGGACACGCTGGTTCCGGCCTGGGTCGATGAGCCGGTGTGCGAGGCGGGCAGCGTCAGCGGCGTGGTGATCACCATTGATCACTTCGGCAACCTCATCACCAATATCGATGCGGCGCTGATCGAGCGCTTCCGGCTGCCGCGGGTGCACGCCGGGTCGCACGCGTTTCCGCTGCTGCGCACCTATGGGGAGAGCCGGCCTGGGGACTACCTGGCGCTCGTGAACTCGTTCGGGGTGGTCGAGATCGCGCGCGCCGAGCAGAGCGCAGCCGAAGGCCTCGGTCTGGGGCGGGGGGCACCGGTCACGGTGCGCGACCGGACGCCGTAGCCCTTAAGGGCTCTTGCTCCTGGACAGGATTTCATTATAGTGCGCTGACTTGCTCCACGCCGAAATTGCAATACCCCTTTGATTTAACTCAGGATTTGCGCCGCTAGATGTCGGAACGAGACACCGAGAGCTTCGATCTCGACGAGGAATTCCTGGGCGGAAGCACCGAGGACAGCACCGATTACGATCGGATGCTCGATCGGGTAGACAAGCGCCGACCCCACCCGGGTACCAAGCGCGGGAAAGCCGCCTGGAGCCGACTCGAGGAAGTCCTGGCCGACAAGAGGCTCGAGAAGGACCTTCGCGATTTCGACGAAGAGCTCTAGCGCCCGCGCGTCCATAGAGCGGATTCGTTCGACCCGAGCAGGGCGGCCGCGATCCGGCAGCGCCCGGGGGTCTGCTCGGCCCGAGTAAGTGAACCGGACGCCCCCGCCGCCCGGCCAGGAACCATTGTGACTCGCACCGCTTCCGACTGGATCGTCCTGAAATTCGGGGGGACCAGCGTCTCCTCGGTCGCCAACTGGCGCAACATCGCCCAGGTCACCGCCGCGCGGCGCGCCGAGGGTGCGCGTGTGTTGATCGTGCACTCGGCGCTGAGTGGCATCACCGACCGGCTGGAGCGGCTGCTCGAGAACGCCAGCCGCGAGGCGCAGGAGGAGGATCTTCGCCAGATCGAGGCCCGCCACCGTGCGCTCGCGGCGGATCTGGGGATCGCGCTCGGGGAGGCCTGCGAGCGCCAGCTCGCCGAGCTGCGCCAGATCGCCGCCGGGGTCGCGCTCATCGGGGAGGTGAGCGACCGCACCCGTGCGCGCGTGATGTCCGCCGGGGAGCTGATGGCGACCGATCTCGGCGCGCGCTTCCTCGCCGCCCAGGGTCTGGAGGTCGCGTGGGCCGATGCGCGCACCATGCTGTGCGCCGAGGAGCGGACCAACGCCTCGGCCAAGGCGAGCGTGCTTTCGGCGGTGTGCAACTTCGCGCCGGATCACGTCCTCGAGCAGCGCCTGCAGAGCGCAGCGCCGGTGATCGTGACGCAGGGATTCATTGCGAGCGACTCCGAGGGCAACACGGTGCTGCTCGGCCGCGGCGGCTCGGACACCTCCGGGGCGTATCTGGCCGCCAAACTGCGCGCCCGGCGGCTGGAGATCTGGACCGACGTGCCGGGCATGTTCAGCGCCAACCCGCGCCAGGTGCCGACCGCGCGGCTGCTGCGCGCGCTGCACTACGACGAGGCGCAGGAGATCGCCACCAGCGGCGCGAAAGTGCTGCATCCGCGCTGCATCCTGCCGGTGCGCCAGTACGGCATTCCGCTGCACGTGTACGCCACGCAGGCTCCGGAGCTCGAGGGTACCGTGCTCTCGGCCGAGGGCGATGGCGCCGCGCAGGTCAAGGCAGTGTGCACCAAGAAGGGCATCACGCTGGTGTCGCTCGAGAGCCCGGGCATGTGGCACCAGGTGGGCTTCCTCGCCGATGCGTTCCAGGTCTTCAAGGCGCACGGCATGTCGGTGGACCTGGTGTCCACCTCCGAGACCAACGTCACTGTGTCGCTCGATCCGGCCGCCAACACGCTCGACAGCGCGCTGCTCGGGGCGCTGGTGAGCGACCTGTCGCGCCTGTGCCGGGTGCAGATCATCGGGCCGTGCGCCTCGGTGAGTCTGGTCGGGCGCAACATCCGCGCCATCCTGCACCAGCTGGGCGAGGCGCTCGAGTTCTTCGCCGAGCAGAAAATCTACCTCGTCTCGCAGGCGGCCAACGACCTGAACTTCACCTTCGTGGTCGATGAGAACCAGGGCGACCGGCTGGTCGATCAGCTGCACGAGCTGCTGATCCGCCCGGTACTCGGGGAGCGGGTGCTGGGGCCGACCTGGGCGCAGCTGTTCAGCAAGGCGCCGCCCGGCGAATCACCCGCCGAGCCCTGGTGGCGTGCGCAGCCGCAGCGGCTGATCGAGGCGCTCGGGACGCGCGAGGCCGCCTACGTCTACGACCTCGAGAGCGTCAGCGCCGCGGCCCGCGCGCTCAACGCGCTCGAGCCGCTCTCGCGCGTGCACTACGCGATGAAGGCGAATCCGCACCCCGCCGTGCTGCGCACCGTGGCCGCGGCGGGCCTGGATTTCGAGTGCGTCTCGCGCGGGGAGCTCGAGCGGGTGTTCAGCGAATTCCCCGGACTCGATCCAGCCCGAGTGCTGTATACGCCGAACTTCGCCTCGCGTGAGGAGTACCGCTCGGCGCTCGAGCGCGGTGTGCAGGTCACGGTGGACAGCCTGCATGCGCTCACCGAATGGCCTGATCTGTGGGCCGGGCGGGAACTGCTCGTCAGGGTCGACACCGGCGTCGGCGCCGGCCATCACCATCACGTGCGCACCGCCGGTGCGCACGCCAAGTTCGGCGTGCCGGTGGGTGACCTCGAGCAGCTGGTGCGCGAGGCGGCTCGCCGCGGTGCGCGCATCATCGGACTGCACGCGCACGTCGGCAGCGGTATCTTCGAGGTCAGCACCTGGGAGCACACCGCGCGCCAGCTCGCCGAGCTCGCCCAGCGCTTCGAGTCGGTGCGGGTTCTCAACATCGGCGGCGGCCTCGGCGTGCCGGAGCGCGCCGATCAGCCCAAGCTCGACCTCGACAAGCTCGCCACGCTGCTCGCGGCGGTGCGCGCCGAGCACCCGGGGCTGGAGATCTGGATGGAACCGGGACGTTACCTGACCGCCGCTGCCGGCGTGCTGCTGGCGCGCGTCACGCAGCTGAAGAGCAAGGGCAGCGTCCGCTACGTCGGCATCGCCACCGGTATGAACTCCCTGCTGCGTCCGGCGCTCTATGGTGCATACCATGAGATCGTCAACCTCACCCGTCTCGAGGAGCCGCCGCGCGAACTCGTCAACATCGTCGGGCCGATCTGCGAAAGTGCCGATGTGCTCGGTCATGACCGGCTCTTGCCGCCGACCCGCGAGGGCGACGTGCTGCTGATTGCCAACGCCGGCGCCTATGGGCATGCGATGAGTTCGCACTACAACCTGCGCAGCCCCGCTGAGGAGATCGTCCTCTGAAGCGGTCATCGGGGCGCACGTCCGGCAAGACGAGCAAGTCGGGTAAGTCCGGCAAGTCCGGCCGCGGTACGCCTCGCGCCGCGAAGCGACGTCGCCCGGCCCTGCGCTGGCTGTGGCGCGGGCTCGGGATCAGCACACTCGTGCTGCTGGTGATCGGCGGCGCTTACGTGCTGTATCTCGATCGGCTGGTGACCGAGCAGTTCCGCTCGTTGCGCTGGACGCTGCCGGCGCGCGTCTATGCTTCGCCGCTGCAGCTGTACGCGGGCGACCCGCTCACCGAAGCACAGCTTAAGCACGAGCTGCACCGGCTGTCCTACCGTCACGTGGAGCAGTTGCGCGGACCGGGGACCTATACCGCGGGCGTCGGGCGGATCGCGGTGATGCTGCGCCCGGCGCAATTTGCCGACCGAAGCCGCCCGGCGATGCTGCTGCGCATCGGATTCGGTCCGGCCGGGGTCGCGCAGCTCACCAATGCCGCCGGTGCCCAGGTGCCGGTGGCGCGCCTCGATCCGCTGCTCATCGGCAGCCTCTTTCCGAGCGACGGGGTGGACCGCATCGTGGTCACTCCGAAGCAGGTTCCGCCGCTGCTGCCGGCGGCACTGAAGGCGGTCGAGGACCGCACCTTCGATACCAACTGGGGCATCGATCCGCGCGGCATCGTGCGCGCCGCCTGGGTGGATCTGCGCGCCGGGCACATCGAGGAGGGCGGCAGCACGCTCACCCAGGAGCTGGTGCGCAGCTACTTCCTGAACGACCGGCGCACGTTCTGGCGCAAGATCCGGGAAGCCATCATGTCCGTTGTGCTGACTGAGCATTTCAGCAAGGCGGACATCATGAACGCCTACATCAACGAGATCTTCCTCGGTCAGGACGGCAACCGCTCGGTGCATGGCTTCGGGCTGGCGAGCGAGTTCTACTTCGGTGAGCCGCTCGATGAGCTCGACCTGCCGCAGATCGCCATGCTGGTGGCGATCGTGCGCGGACCGACCTATTACGATCCGCGCCGGGTGCCGAAGCGCGTGCTGGCGCGACGCAACCTGGTGCTCAAGATCCTCGCCCACCAGGGCGTGGTCTCGCGCGCGCGGGCCGACGCGGCGATGCGCGCGCCGCTCGGAGTCACCACGCATGCCTCCGGGGCGTACTACCCGGCCTACCTCGATCTGGTGCGCCGTACGTTGAGCCGCGACTACCCGCAGAAGGAGCTGACGGAGGCGGGGCTGAGGATCTACACCAGCCTCGATCCGCGCGTGCAGGAGATCGCCGAGCATGCGCTCGATGCGCAGCTGCACCGTCTCGATCCCACCCACCATTACGGCGCCGAGCACCTGCAGGGCGCGGTGGTGGTGACCTCGCCGCAGACCGGGGATGTGCTGGCGATCGTCGGCGGCCGTGATGCGGACTTCGACGGCTTCAACCGCGCGCTCGATGCGCGCCGCTCGATCGGCTCGCTGGTCAAGCCGTTCGTCTACCTGACGGCGCTCGAGAGCGGCCAGTACACGCCGGCGAGCATCATCGAGGATGAGCCGATCTCGGTGCGCCTGGGGCCGGGGCGGTACTGGCAGCCGCGCAATTACTCGCGCATCTTCCACGGGCCGGTGCCGCTGGTGCGCGCCCTCGGGGATTCGCTGAACGCTGCCAGCGTGCGCCTCGGGATGCGGGTCGGTCTCGGCCCCGTCACGCAGACGCTGCAGCGGTTCGGGCTGAAGCATCTGCCCGATGAGGTGCCTGCGATGCTGCTCGGGGCGAGCGATCTGTCGCCGTTCGAGGTGGCGCAGCTGTACAACGGGATCGCCGACGGGGGTTTCCGCGAACCGCTGCGCGCCGTGCAGGCGGTGGTCAGCGCCGACGGCAAGCCGCTGAAGGCCTTCCCGGTGCGGGTCACGCCGATCGCTCCGCCGGCCGACGTGTACGAAGACACGACGATGATGGAACAGGTGCTCACCCACGGCACCGGACAGCCCTCCCAGGCCATCCTACCGCCGGGTCTGGTGGCCGCCGGCAAGACCGGCACCTCGCAGCGGGATCGCGACAGCTGGTTCGCTGGGTTCACCGGCAGCGATCTGGCGGTGGTCTGGGTCGGCTATGATCACAATCAGCCGACCGGCCTGCCGGGGGCGCTCGGTGCACTGCCGGTGTGGTCGCACATCATGGCGTCCATCGGCACGCTGCCGCTCAGCATGCCGCCGCCGCAGGGCCTGACGGACGTATGGATCGATTTCATGACCGGGCTTCAGACCACGCCCGCCTGCGACCCGGCGAATGCGGTGCAGGTGGCCGTACCGCTCGGAACACAGATTGCGCCGATGGCCGGCTGCGGCCTGCTCGGTGGAGGTGAGTGATGAGGGCTCGAGGTTCGCGCCCGGCGCGGCTCAGTGCCGCGGCGCTGTGCACGGCGCTCGCCGTGTCCGGATGTGCGTTGGTGGGGCCTCCGTACACGGCGAGGCATCCGCAGCCGGCGGCCAATGGCCGCAGCGGCGTGATTTCGCAGCCGGCCCCGGCGGGCGCGCCGCCGTCCCCGAGTGCGCTCTCGAGCGCCGCTCCGCAGTCAGTCCCGGGCAGCGCCAACGGAGCCCCGCCCGCGGTGCACTACCAGCTCGGACCGGCGACCCAGGCCCTGGTGGCGACGGCGCACGCACAGGCGCGGGGCGGAAATTACGGGCTTGCGGCCGAAACGCTCGAGCGGGCCTTGTCGATCGAACCGCGCAACCCCTTGGTCTGGCTCGCCCTCGGGCGCGAGAGTCTCGCCGCCGGCAATGCCGCCCAGGCCGACGGCATGGCCCGCAAGGCGCTGTACCTCGCGAGCGGCGATCCGGCCACCCAGGCCGCCTCGTGGGGATTGATCGCCGCGGCGCTGCGCGCCGAGGGCCGCAATCAGGAGGCGCTCGCCGCCGAGCAGAAGGCCGCGCAGCTGCAGGTGCAGTGAGCGCCGCGGCGCAGCGCTAGCGATCCAGCGCGATGCTCACCGGGCAGTGGTCCGAGCCCATGATCTCGGGGTGGATCGCGGCCGACTTCACCGCCTTGCGCAGACTCGAGGATACGAGCACGTAGTCGATTCTCCATCCCACGTTGCGTGCGCGCGAGTTGGCGAAGTGGCTCCACCAGGTGTAGTGGCCGTTGCCCTGCGTGAACAGCCGGAAGGTGTCGACGAACCCTGCGTCGATGAAGTTCTGGAAGCCCTCGCGCTCCTCGTCGGTAAAGCCCTTCTTGCCACGGTTCGACTTCGGGTTGGCGAGGTCGAGCTCGGTGTGCGCCACGTTCAGGTCACCGCAGAACACCACCGGCTTTTTCTTCTCGAGTGCCTGGCAATGGGCGAGGAAGGCCGGATCCCAGTGCTGGTGGCGCAACTCGAGGCGGCTCAGGTCGTCCTTGGTGTTCGGCGTGTACACCGTGACGAGGTAGAACTCGGGAAACTCCGCGCTGATCACGCGCCCCTCGCCGAGGCTGTCACGGCCCGCTCCGTCGGTGAAGTGATACTTGCGGGCGATCGCGCTCGAGAAGTCGTGGCTCACCGCGAGCGGCTCGTGCTTGGTGAAGATGGCCGTGCCCGAGTAGCCCTTCTTGGCCGCCGAGTTCCAGTACTCGTGATAGCCGTTGAACTCGATCTCGGCCTGGCCGCGCTCAGCCTTGGTCTCCTGCAGACACAGAATGTCCGGGTCGTGGGCGGCGAGGAAACTCTGCAGCGTGCCTTTCCTGGTCACGGCGCGGATGCCGTTGACGTTCCAGGAATAAATTTTGGTCATGGTGGGCGCAGTTCAGTGACGGGAGTGCGCGGCGGCAGCCGCCCGGCGCGGTGTCCCACGGTACAGGGACCCAAGGCGCCGCTCAAGTGCGGCTCAGGAATCGGACACCGGCCAGACGCGCTCACCCGGTGTGCCCTGCATGCGCTGCCAGACCTGCGAGTGCCCGAATAGGGGAATGCCGAGATAGCCGCGCATGACGAGCTTGCGTCCGCCGTCGATCAGGCGCAGTTCGCAGCCGAACACGTGCCCGTTGCGCGGATCGAGGATGTCCCCGCCGACGTAGCGGCCGTTCTGGTAGCGCAGGTGGCGCATCAGCAGCAGTCCGTTCATCGGTGCGTTGTGCCGGCTGCCGGTACACTCGGTGCAGCGGTCGGTGCTGCGCGCATCGAGCGGCGTCGCCGGCTCGATGCGCCCGTAGTAGAGGCCGTGATCCTCGAAGATCGCGATCAGGCCGAGCGGCTTGCCGGTGGCGCGGTCGATCGGCGCCCACAGCCCGGCGGGCGTGCTCCAGCTCGGCACACCCGCTGAGGCGGGCGGCGGGACGAATGCGAGCGCAGCGAGGAGAAGGGCCAGCAGCGGGCCCCGGAACTTCACGGAGTGCATGCTCAAATTTTAACCGATTACGGTTCCGCGCGGCGAGATCGCCGCTGCGACGCGCGTCGCGCTTTGGTTGCCCGTCGTGCGCGGTGGTGGCGCTGAGGGGACTGCACCGCCGGCGCGCTGCACGCGCCGGCGGTGCGTATGCGCCGTGCCGTTCGTGGGTGCGCCCGGCGCACCGTTTGACCGGGGGACGTTGACCTGTCGCACCGGCCAGTCGATGCTGTGCTCCTTGCTCCCAAGAGCCGGTATCCGCATGCGCAGCTCCCGTATTCCGCCGCCGCTCTGGATGATCCTGTTTGCGGCCTCGGTGTGGCTCGCGAGTCGCGTTCTTCCGCTCGCCTGGCTCATCCGCTCGCCCTACGCCCGTCTGGGCGACGCATTGATGGTGTTGGCGCTCGTGCCCGCCTTGAGCGCGCTCGTGCAGTTTCGCCGCGCGCATACGACCATTCATCCACACCACCCGGAGCGCGCCTCGGCGCTGGTGACGCACGGGGTCTACGCCTGGACGCGCAATCCGATGTATCTCAGTCTGTGGCTGCTCGTGATCGGCGAATCGGTGCGGCTCGGTGCGCTGAGCGGCATGATCATCACGCTGTGTTTCGGGCCGGTGTTGACCCGCGTGCAGATCCGCGCGGAGGAGCAGGCGCTGGCCGCACGCTTCGGGGAGGCGTATGCAAGCTATCGTGCGCAGGTACGTCGCTGGTTCGGGCGGTACGGAGCATCCTGAGCGCGTCGCGCTAGCGCGGCGGCTGCCTCATCGTTCGATGATGACGTCGGTGAGCGGACGGCTGCAGCACGTGAGCACGTAGCCGAGCGCCCTGTGCCGCGGCAGGAGGCCGCCGTTCGGACGCATGTCGACCTCGCCGCCGAGCAGCTTCGCACGGCACTTGCCGCAGTTGCCGTCCCGACACGAGCAGGGCATGGGGATGCCGGCGGCTTCGGCGGCCTCGAGCAGTGTCTGCTCGGGCCGGCACCGCACCGTACAGCCGGAAACCGTGAACGTGACCTTTTTTTCCGCCGCCATGCGTGCACTGTCGGGTGCGGCGGTGGGGCTGTCAACCCGTTCCCTCGGCGGCGCGGCGCGCGGCGAGCAGACTTCGGGCCGTTTCGACGCACGAGGCGACGTTGCGGCAGTACGCATCGGCGCCTATGGCCCTGGCGAATTCCTCATTGAGCGCCGTGCCGCCGACCAGCACCAGGTGCTCATCGCGAATGCCCAGGGCGTCCATCCGCTCGATGAGCGATTTCATGGCGGGAATGCCGGCCGTGAGTTGGGTCGCGAGGGCCAGAACGTCCGGGTGGTGAGCGCTCAGGGCTTCGAGGAAAGCTTCGCAGGGCGTGTCTGTTCCGAGGTCAACGACCGCGAAGCCCGCGCGCGAGAGCGCCATGGCCACGATGTCCTTGCCGATGCCGTGGCGGTCGCCGCGGACGGCGCCGATGACCGCGGTGCCGAACGGCGCAGCCGTCCTGCGGCCGACCCAGGGGCGCAGGAGCGCCAGGGCGGCCTCGATCGTCGCGATGGCCCGCAGGGCTTCGGGCGCGAAGAGAATGCCGGTGCGGACGTCACCGTCGAGGGCGCGCAGCGTCTGTAGCAGCCCCTCCTCGAGGAGCGTGTCCGGGTCCCAGCCACAGGCGAGAAACATCTCGAGCGCCGCGAGCGCTGCCGGCGTGGCGCCGTGATAGACGTCCGCGCGCAGCTGACTCAGTAATCGCGTATTGGTCAGGTTCCGTAATTTTTCGGCACTCTCGTCGGTCATCCTCGCGTCCCAGCGGTGCGGCGCAGGTCAGCATAGGTCTGCCTGCGGGCCACGGGGAGGAGATAATCCCGTTCCACACCCGCTCAGTGTGATGTGCCTCGCACATCGGCGCCGCTGGCGCCGTCGCGCTGCGCGCCGAGGGCGCCGGCCGCAATCCGCGTCGCGAGGCCCTGCGGCCCGGCGGCGATGAAGCCACCCTTCAGATCGGCCGGCACCGGCTCGGAGCGCCGTTTGCGCCACAGGTCGAACAGTGTCAGCAGCAATGACAGCACGGCGAGCGCGCCGAAATACGCCACCGTGCCGAAATGCTCGATCAGCCCGCCGAGCAGCACGGGGCTCACCGCGGCGCCGAGGCCGTTGACGCGCAGCAGCGCGCTGCTCGCTGCGACCATCTGGGCCGGCTCGAGCTGGTCGTTCACGTGCGATACGCCGAGCGAATACAAAGTGAAGGACATCGCGCTGAACAGCCCCGTGCCGATGTAAAACAGCGGCCGCGGCATGTGCGGGAAGAGAGCGAGCGCGCCGGCCCCGAGCGCTGCGATGAGGCACACGCCCGCGATCACGGTACGACGGTCCATGCGGTCCGAGAGCATCCCGGCCGGAAACTGGCCGAGCACCGCAGCGAGAATGCTCACGGCCATGAACAGCGCGACGCCCGAGGTCCCGAGTCCGCTGCGCTGGGCGAACAGCGGACCCATGGAATAGACACTCGAGGTGATCATGCCGCTCGCGGTCACGGCGACCACCCCGAGCGGGGAGTTGCGGTACAGCTCACGGTAACTCACTTTGCGGGGGACGGAGATCGCCGGGGCGCTCTGGGCCGAGATCACGATCGGCACCATGGCGAGGGAGATCATCACCGCGGCGAGCATGAACGGACGGTCGGTGTTCGGGTCCGCCGGTATCAGCAGAAACTGCGCGCAGCCGAGGCCGATGTAGAGCACCACCATGTAAACGGCGAGCAATATGCCGCGGGTGACGCGGCTGGAGCGGTCGTTCAGCCAGCTCTCGGCCACCACGTAAATGCCCGCGAAACACAGGCCGGAGATGCCCCGCAGCAGCCCCCAGATGACCGGATTGATGAAAATGCCCTGAATCAGGATCGTGGCGGCCGCCATGGCGGCCATGGCGGCAAAGACGCGGATGTGCCCGACCCGGCGCACCAGGAGCGGGGCGGCCGCCGTCCCGAACAGGTACCCCAGGTAGTAGCAGGACATGACGATGCCCGTGACGGGCGCGGAGAACCCTTCGAGCGTGGCCCGAAGGCTGATCTCAGTGCTGGTCAGGCCCGCACCGAGCATCAGGATGCCCATGCCGAGCAGCAGCTGCCAGGTGGCCGCGAAGACCGAGGCCGGAGCAGCGGACGCGGACGCGCCGCTTGCGGGAGTCATGTCCATGGGCAGCGGCTCCTCAGCGCCCGGTCCGGTGCGGGCCGGCGCGTCTTAAGCGCAAGGTTCGAGGCGGGAGGCTGCTGTACACAAAGCCGTCATGGTAGCGCGCCGCGCCGGGTTGGCAAGATCGCAGGTGCTCAGCCGGCCGCGAGCAGGTGACGCAATTTGGCGGCAATCACGCTCGCTGGAGCGCCCGTCTGGGCCAACAGGCGGGCCTGGCCGCGCGGGCCGAAGATGAACACGGCGCTGCTGTGGTCGACTTCGTAGGCGCCGCTCGCATCGGGTTTCTCGTAGTGGTAGGACACCCGGTAGCGTTTGATCATCCGCGTCAGTTGCGCGTGGGTGCCGCGCAGGCCGACGAATTGCGGCCCGAAGTCGTTGACGTACCGCTTGAGCACGGGAAGCGTGTCGCGGCGCGGATCCACGGTGACGAACAGGACCCGTACGCGGTGCCCCTCGGCGCCGAGCTGTGAGATCGCATCGGCGAGCGTCGAGAGCGTGAGCGGGCAGGCATCCGGGCAGTGTGTGTAGCCGAAGTACAGCAGCACGACGCGGCCGCGGTAATCCGCGGCGGTGACCGCGGCGCCGTTCTGGTCGTTCATGTGGAACTGCAGGGGCGCGACGAGGCCGGCCACATTGGTCAAATGATGTCCGAGCTGGCGCTGCACGCACCCGCCGACGAGCAGCAGGGCGAGCACACCGGCCAGTGCGCGCACCCTCATGCCGGCGCACCCGCCGAGGCGCCCGAGGGATCTGTCGCCTCCGGTGCGAGCCTGCGCCGCTCCTCGGACAGCACCCGGTAGATCACCACGATGCCACCTACCGCGGACATCATGGCCGCCGGAATCCAGGTGAGCAGGCCGCCGATCTGCTGATCGAGCATGGGGCTGATCGCCCAGGCCCGGCCGCACACGGCATAGATGCTGTAGAGCTGCCGGGTGGTCAGCGCGATGTAGGCGCCGATGACGATCTGCGGCAGCGCGACGGCGGTGAGCACGATGCAGCGCGCTCCATAGCGCAGCGCGCTGGCGCCCTGCGCCTCGCGCGGGGCGAGCATCAGCCACCAGAAGAGGATGCCATCGAGGAGCATGCTCCAGTTCATCAGCTCGTAGCGGCGGGTATCGAGCATCGCATCGAAGTGCACCGAGGGAATCAGCCAGAAATAGATCAGGCCGACGAACAGTACTGGCGCGATCAGCGGGTGCTGCAGCGCATGCCAGAGTCGCCGCAGCGGCGTGCGGACCCAGGGCACATTGAGCAGGCGCCAGAGCGGTGCGGGAATGCCGGCGCGCAGGATCGGCACCGGTGCAGAGAGGATCAACAGCGTCGGCCCGACGTGATGCAGGATCAGGTGCTGGAGGCGGTGTACCCAGAACATGTGCTGCGCCAGAAAATCGAAGTACGTCTGCATCACGGCGTAGTTCAGCGCAAGCCCGAGTCCGAACACGAGCGCGCGCCAGGACCGGATGCGGATGCGCGCGCGGCGCAGCACGGCCCAGCCGCGCACGTACAGCGCGAGAGCCAACCCGAACACCGCGCAGGTGGTCGGTGAGAATTGCCAGGGCAGCAGGTCACTCAGATATTGCACGGCACCCCCGCGGCGCTGCGCACCGCACGGCTCGCAGCGTCCCCGCTAGGGTAGCAGAGGCGACGCACGCCGAGGTGCCGGGGCGCTCGGACTCGAGCGGGGCCGGATCAGGGACGCTCAGCGGCTGAGCAGCTCGTCGATCTCATTGGCGCCGCGGCGCACCGGGTTCATCGGCATCAGTGTCGCGGTGACGCGGTTGCGCCCGGCATGCTTGCTGCGGTAGAGCGCCGCATCGGCGATGCGCAGCATGTGGTCGGCGGTCTTGCGGTCCCCGAGCGGCACCTGTTGGAGGTTGCACATGCCGAAACTCGCCGTCACCTCCACCGTGTTGCCCGAGGCCTGAAACGGCCGATCAGCGACGCAGGCGCGCAGCCGTCGGGCCGCATCGAGCGCCTGGTCGTAGTTCGTCTCCGGCAGAATGACCGCGAATTCCTCCCCGCCGAGGCGGGCGACCCAGTCGACGCCGCGGCGCAGGCTCTCCTGCAACCGCGCGCCGAATTGCTTGAGGACCTCGTCCCCGCCGGCATGACCGAGCGTGTCGTTGACGTTCTTGAAGAAATCGATGTCGCAGAGAATGAGCGACAACGGCCGGCGGTAGCGCGCCGCCCGATCGATCTCGCGCGGGAAGTGTTTGCCGAAGAACCGCCGGCTCGCCACGCGCGTCAACTCATCGGTGGTGGACAGCTCGCGGTTCTCGATCAGCGCGATGCGCAGCACCTCCTCGAGCTCCGCGATGCGCCGCGCGGTGCCGAGCCGTGCCTTGAGCGCCGGCTCGCCCGCGTGGCGGGCCAGGCAGTCGTCAGCGCCGGCAAACAGACCGGAGTCGATTTCCTCCAGATCCTCGCTCGGCGCGATGTAGAGGATGAACGGCTCGCGCGGCAGCTTCTGGGCACGGATGCGCCGCACCAGCGGCAGGCTGTCGGTGATCACCACGGAGCGAAACTGTTCGCGCAGCTGATCGAGCGTCTCGTGCTCCTCGCACATCAGCACATCGAGCATTTCGCGGTGGATGCGCTGCTCGAGATGCTTGCGGGTGTCGGGGGCGCGGATCGAGAGCAGGGCGTGCGGCGGCGGCAGCACTCGCAGCATCACCGCAACGGTGGCCGTGGTGTCTTCCCGGGCTTCGGGTTCGTGCACCCGGCGCTCGAGCACCCGTTTTATGACCGTTGTGTGTCCGCCAGAAGACATCGAGATCTCGTGGTGTCGTCATCCCTTGCCCGGCGGATGGTCTCGGGGCGGGTCGGTTTGGGCGCCGGCATCCCATACGGGCAATCGTCGCCGAATGTAAAGGTGACATTGCCCCGGCAGTGTGATGAACTTCACGGACTCTCGATCGGGCTCCGGCCGGAAAGACAATACAGACGATGCCTTCACACGCTGCAGATCCAACCGCGCCGGCTATTACCCGCCGCCGCCGTCCGTTCCTCGCTCCGGTCTGGCTCAGTCTGCTCGCGGCGCTCGCTCTGGCCGGGCTCGTCCTGGTGCTGTGGGCCTCGGCCACCAATACCCTCGTCGTGGTCGTTCCGGCGGCCAGCGGGGAACTCGGCTCGATCCCGAACGCACCGCTCTCGGCAGCCGGCGGCCAGCAGGCTCAGGTGCTGGCGCAGCGCTTCGCGACGGCTTCGGGCCGGGACGGGCTGAGTGCGATCTACGTCAGTCAGACCCGCCGCGCGCAGCAGACTGCTGAGCCGATCGCGCAGCTCCTCGGACTGCACCCGGTGGTGCTCTCGAGTCGCGGCGGGGAGAGCATTGCCTCGGAGATCCTCGACCAGCAGACCGGCAAGAGCGTGCTCGTGGTGTGCGGCCGGCAGTCGATTGCCGATCTGGTGCACGCCCTGAGCGGCCACCACATCCCCCCTGCCGCTGAGCGCGACATGTACATCGTCACCATCCCGCGCTATGGTCCGGCGCGGGTGCTGCGCATGCACAACTGAATCAGCGCCGCTCGGGCGAGCACGGCGGTTCTGCGGCGGCCTGGCGCACGAAGCGCGCGTGCACGCCGATGCGCAGATCCGCAGCGACCGCGTTGACGATCTGGCCGGCGGGACTGATCAGGAACGTCGCTCGGCGTACGCCGAACCCGAACGGTCCGCGCACTCCATACATGCGAATCACGAACCGGTCCACATCTGAGAGCAGGATGAAGGGCAGATGGTATTTTTCGCGAAAGGCGCGGTGACTCTCAGGAGTCTGCGGGCTGACGCCCGCGACCTGAAGGCCGGCGGATTCGATTTGCGGGCGCAGATCGCGGATCTGGCAGGCCTCGCGAGTGCACCCGGCCGTGAAGTCGGCGGGATAGAAATAAAGCACCAGCGGTCCGTGCTTCAGCAGCGCCTTCAGGGACACGGATTTGCCGTCCGCATCGGGCAGGGTGAACTCGGGGGCGTGCGCGCCGATGGCCAGCATGGCCCAGCTCCTAAAATAATCTTGGCTTCCGTGAGCATCATAGCTAGAATCGCCGCCCTTGCGTGGGGCGGTAGCTCAGCTGGGAGAGCGTCGCGTTCGCAATGCGAAGGTCCGGGGTTCGATCCCCCGCCGCTCCACCATTCATCCCAGGTCGCTGATTTCTCAGCGATTTTCTCCCGATCCGGTGCTTGC
>JAJZSQ010000048.1 GCA_021849615.1 Pseudomonadota bacterium | reverse complement strand
CTGATCTCGACCGGCGCGGTGTTCGTCGGGCTGTGGCTCACCGGCGTGGAGCTGAACATCACCGCCATGATGGGCATGGTGATGATCGTCGGCATTTCGACCGAAATGGCGATTTTCTACGTGTCGGAATACCAGACGCTCGCGCGCAGCATGCCGCGGCGCGAAGCGCTCTACGAGGCGGCCCTGAACCGTTTGCGCCCGATCACCATGAGCACGCTGGCGATGATCCTCGCGCTGGTGCCGCTCGGGGCGGCGATCAGTGGCTCGGGCGATCAGATGCTCCAGCCGCTCGCCATCGCCATCATCGCCGGGGCGCTGGTGCAGCTGCCGCTGGTGCTGCTGGTGATGCCGGTGGTGCTGTGGCTGACGGAGCGCTACGAGGACGCGCCGGCCTGAGCGGCACCGATCAGGGCAGGGCCCGCCAGCGCTCCCCGTGCCGGCGGGCGCGCCCATCGGTCTCGAGTTTCAGCAGGTGCGCGAGCAATGAGCGCTCGGCGAGCGCCCAGAGCGCCGGCGGTACTTCCTCGTAGGCGCGCTCGCACAGCTGCGCGAGCGTGGCCGGCTGCTGCGCACTCAGCGCCGCGAAGATCTTTGCTTCGCGGTTCAGGCGATGTGCGATGAGTGCACAGAGCGCCTCCTGCGGCTCGTCGATCCGCTCCCCGTGTCCCGGGGCGAGTGCGCTGAGATCCTCGCGCAGCAGCCGCTGCAGCGAATCGATGTAGGCCTGCATGTCCCCGTCCGGCGGATCGATCACGACGGTCGAGCCCTGGATGATGTGATCCCCGGTGAATAGCAACCCCTCGGCCTCGAGCAGGTAGCACAGGTGGTTCGAGGCATGTCCCGGGGTGTGCAGCACCCTCAGCACCGTGTTCGGGCCGAGCGTGACCCGCTCCCCGTCGCTGAGTTCACGGTCGGGAGCGAAGGAGGGGTCCTGGCCGTGCGCATGGGCGCTCACGCGCCCGAGCACTTCGGCACCCGTCAGGCGCTTCAGCGCCGCGGCGCCCGGGGAGTGATCCGGGTGGGTGTGGGTGACGAAGATGCGCCGGATCGGACCGGGCGCGGCGTTCTGCAGGGCGAACAGGTGACGCGACTGCGCCGGGCCGGGATCGATCAGGGCCCACTGATCGCCCTCGCCGACGAAATAACTGTTGGTGCCCGGGCCGGTCATCAACCCGGCATTGCCGCAGGTCAGGCGCCAGACCCGCGCCGAGAGGCGCACGGGCACGCCGGGCTGGACCGGCGGGTTGTGCAGTGCGTCGGCATGCCTGCCGTCTTGGTGGCTCATCGCGGAGGGATGCTAGCATGAGTGCACCGCATTCCGAGGAGCGCGCCTGTGCAGAGTTCCGTACGCCAGCCGGCGATCTATCTGACCCACGGGGGCGGCCCGTGCTTCTGGATGGAATTCCCCGCACCGTTCGGCCCGCATGCTTACGAGGGACTGCGGACCTATCTCGCCAGTCTCCTGGGGAGTCTGCCCGCGCCGCCGCGCGCCATCCTCATGGTGAGCGCGCACTGGGAGGCGCCGGTGCCGACCGTCGCGAGCGCCCCGGCGCCGCCGATGCTCTTTGACTACTACGGCTTCCCGCCGCACACCTATCAGCTGAATTACCCGGCGCCCGGGGCCCCGCAGCTCGCCGCGCAGGTCCGGACACTGCTCGCGGGGGCCGGGATCGCCGCGGCGAGCGATGCCGAGCGCGGCTTCGATCACGGGGTGTTCGTGCCGATGCTGATCATCGATCCGGCCGCGCGCATTCCCGTGCTCATGCTCTCGCTCGCGGCCGATCTGGATCCGGCCCGCCACTGGGCCCTGGGCGCGGCGCTCGCGCCACTGCGCAGCGACGGGGTGCTCATCATCGGCAGCGGCAGCAGCTATCACAACCTGCGCGCGATCTTCGCCGGCGGGGAGGGCGGGTCGGAGGCCTTCGATGCGTGGCTGAACGAGACGGCGGTCGAGGTCGCGCCAGCGGAGCGGCGCGAGCGTCTGATCGCCTGGGAGCGCGCCCCGCAGGCGCGCGCCTGTCACCCGCGGGCCGAGCACCTCATTCCGCTGATGGTCACCGCCGGCGCCGCCGGGGAGGATCCGGGGCGTGCGAGCTTCCGCGGCCGCATCGGCGGTAAAACCTATTCCTGCTTCACCTTCGGCGCTTAGGCCGCCTCACCCGCGCCGGCGCCCCTCGGGGTCGGCGAGCGCCGGGTAGTCGGTGTATCCGGCGGCGCCGCCGGCGTAGAAGAACTCCGGCCGCGGTTCGTTCAGCGGCGCGCCCGTGCGCAGCCGCTCGACGAGATCGGGGTTCGCGATGAACAGTTTGCCGAAGGCCACCGCGTCGGCCTCGCCGCGCTCGATCAGGCCGGTGGCGCTCTCGCGGGTGAGTTTCTCGTTGGCGATGTAGACGCCGCTGAACTCACGCTTCAGCTGAGGACCGATGCGCTCGCCGTCGGGATGTTCGCGCGCGAACACGAAGGCGATCCGCCGCCGCGACAGCTCGCGGACCACGTGCCCGAAGGTGGCGGCGCGATCGGAGTCCCCCATGGAGTGCGCGTCGCCCCGCGGGGCGAGGTGCACGCCGACGCGCCCCGGACCGAACACTCGCGCCGCCGCATCCGTCACCTCGAGCAGCAGCCGGGCGCGGTTCTCTACCGCTCCGCCGTACTCGTCGGTGCGGCGGTTTGCGCTGTCCTGGAGAAACTGGTCGAGCAGGTAGCCGTTGGCACCGTGCAGCTCGACGCCATCGAAGCCGGCGCGCTCGGCGTTCTCAGCACCGCGCGCAAAGGCCGTAATGATCTGCGGAATCTCCTCCCGCGGCAGCTCGCGGGGCACCACGTAGGGCGTGTGCGGACGCACGAGGCTGACGTGCCCCTCGGGCGCGATGGCGCTCGGCGCCACGGGCCGCTCACCGCCGAGAAACAGCGGGTGCGAGACCCGCCCGACGTGCCAGAGCTGCAGGAAGATCCGCCCCCCCTCGGCATGCACGGCGCGGGTGATCTGCCGCCACCCCAGGACCTGTTCATCCGACCAGATGCCCGGGGTATCGGCGTAACCGATCCCCATCGGGGTGACCACGGTCGCCTCGGAGATGATGAGCCCGGCGCCGGCGCGCTGCCGGTAGTACTCGCACATCAGGGCGTTCGGGATGCGCCGCTCGCCGGCGCGGCTGCGCGTCAGCGGCGCCATGACGATGCGATTGGGAAGCAATAGCTCGCCGACCTGCAGCGAGTCGAACAGTGCGGACATGAACGGGGGGGTGGCGGTGGAAACCCCCTATTGAACCACGGGGGCTCAGACGCCGCAAAATTCGTCGTGGAGGACACCGAGCAGACGCGTGACGATGCCTGGAGCGAGCGAGTAGTAGACCGTCTGCGATTCGCGCTCGGTGCGCACCATCCCGGCTTTGCGCAGCACCGCCAGGTGCTGCGAGAGCGCAGATTGGCTGAGAGGAACCCGTTCGTTCAACTGCCCCACGGACAACGGTGCCGCCACCAGATGACACAGGATCAGCAACCGTTGCTCGTTCGCGAGCGCCCGCAGCACGCTCGCCGCCTCGACGCAGTGCGGCTGCATGTCGTGCGCGGCGCGCAGCAGCGGGGCGCCGGCAGGGGCTGCGCTCCTGCGGCTCTTCGCCGGCGGTGTCGGATGCGATCGCATGGGGAGCGCAGTTTAAACCAGTCTGCTGTGAATCGCTACTTGCTAATTTAGAAAAGGCTAATATACTTCCGTCACCGCCGGGCACCTGTGCCGGCTTCTTTCGAGGGAGAGTGCCATGTCAGTCGATCGAATGGTCTTTGCCTTTGCCGGCAGCTTCGTGCTGATCGGCGTGCTGCTCGCGTGGCTCGCGAGCCCCTGGTGGCTGATCGTGCCGGCGTTCGTCGGGGCGAACATGGTGCAGTCGGCCTTCACCGGGTTCTGTCCGCTCGCGAAAATTCTCAAAGGATTCGGTGTCAAGCCGGGCGCGGCGTTTTGAGCGCGAGGAGAGGAGCGATGAGCCGTCGAGCACTTCTGAGCGTCGCGCTCGCCTGCAGCGCGGCCGGCGCGCTGGCCGCCTGCAGTGCCCATCACCAGGCGAGTCCGCGCGCGAGCGCCCCGGCGCTCGCCGCCGTGCGGGTGGGGATCGAGCGCGGCGCTGCCGAGCAGCGCTTCGATGGCATCGTGCAGGCGGTCGATCGGGCCACGCTGACGGCGCAGACGGCCGGGCGCGTCACGGCGGTCTACCGCCACGTCGATGATTCGGTCCCGGCCGGGGCGCTGCTGATGCGCCTGCACGCGACGATACAGCGGGCCGGCCTCGGTCAGGCCCGCGCGGCGCTGCGCGCCGCGGCGGCGCGCGCCACCGAGATCGAGACGCGTTACCGCCGCATCCGTCACCTCTACGATCAGCAGGTCGTGCCCAAGGCGGATCTGGACCAGGTCACGGCCGCACGCGATGCGGCAGTCGCCGAGCTCAACAGCGCCCGCGCGGCGGTGGCGAGCGCCGCGCAAGGCGTCGATTACACCGAGATCCGTGCCCCGTACGCCGGGGTGATCACCCGGCGCCTGGTGCAGGTGGGTGAGGCGGTCGCGCCCGGCACGCCGCTGCTGGGCATCGCCTCGCTCGACGCATTGCGCGTCGAGTTGAACATACCGCAGTCCCTCGCCACGACGGTGCGGCGGATCGGCCGGGCCACGATCTATCTGGGCGGTCAGACGATTCGCGCGGCGCAGGTCACCGTATTTCCCGAGGCCTCGCCCCAATCCAACACATTCACGGTGCACCTCGAGCTCCCGGCAGGTTTGAAGGGGCTCTACCCCGGCATGGTGGTGCGCGTGGCGTTCGATACCGGCGAGCAGGCGCAGATGCTCGTGCCGCAGAGCGCAGTCGTGCGCCGCAGCGGCGTGACCGCGGTCTATCTGGTTCAGTCCGACGGGCAGACGCTGCTGCAGCAGGTGCGCCTCGGTGAGCCGGTGGGCACGCAGGTCGAGGTGCTCGCCGGGCTCGAGCCGGGCGAGCAGGTGGCGCTCGATCCGCTCGAGGCGATGCGGCGGCTCGCGCCCTTCCCGGTGATCACCGGGAGCGCGCAGTGAGCACGGAGCTCGGCTTCAGCGGGCGGCTCGCCCGGCGTTTTCTGCACAACCAGATCACCCCGCTGCTGGCACTGCTCGCCGTCGGCCTGGGACTGTTCGCACTCGCCATCACTCCGCGCGAGGAAGACCCGCAGATCCACGTCACCTTCGCGAACGTATTCATTCCTTTCCCGGGTGCCTCGGCGCAGCAGGTCGCCAGCCAGGTGACCACGCCGATGGAGCAGGTGCTCGGGGAAGTCTCCGGCGTGAAGCACATCTTCTCGGAATCCGAACCGGGCCTCGCCGTGATCGGTGTGCAGTTCGAGGTGGGCGAGCGGCGCAATCCGTCGCTGGTGCGCCTCTACAACGCGATCTATTCGCATCGCGACCTGTGGCCGCCGAGCTCCGGGGTGCTGCCGCCGCTGATCAAGCCGATGGGCATCAATGACGTGCCCATCGTCACTCTGACGCTCTGGAGCGGCGCGCCGCGCTACGGCTCCTACCAGCTCGGGCAGGTGGCCCATGCGATCGAGACGCAGCTGAAGCGCATCCCGGGCACGCGCAAGGTGTACACCATCGGCGCCCCGCAGAGCATCGTGCGCGTGCGGCTCGAGCCGGGCCGACTCGCCGCCTATGGGCTGGCTGCCTCGGATGTCGCCCGGGCCCTGCAGGCGGCCAATCTGGTGCGCCAGGCCGGGGATCTGATCGGCGGGGATCGGGTCGTGCCGGTGCAGGCCGGGACCTTCCTCGCCGGACGCGCCGACGTCGCCGCTCTGGTGGTCGGGGTGCACGACGGGCAACCGATCTATCTGACCGACGTCGCGCAGGTTTCCGCCGCGCCCGATGCGCCGCACGATTACGTCTGGTTCGGGACCGGGGCGGGCGCCGCGGCCCGGCACCTGCCCGAGGTGAGCGAGGCGCCGGCGGTGACGATCGCCATCGCCAAGAAGAGCGGCACCAACGCCAGCACCATCGCCGATGCGGTGATGCAGCGCGTGCGCGAGCTCGGTGGCACGTACATTCCGGCCGGGGTGCATGTCACCGTCACGCGCAACTACGGGCACACCGCCGATCAGAAAGCCAAGGAGCTCATCGAGAAGCTCTTCGAAGCGACCCTCTCGGTCGTGCTGCTCGTCATGCTCACCATGGGCCGGCGTGAGGCGGTGGTGGTCGGGGCAGCCGTCGGTGTCACTCTGATGGCGACGCTGTTCGCCTCGTGGGCCTGGGGCTTCACCATCAACCGCGTGTCGCTCTTCGCGCTGATCTTCTCTATCGGCATTCTGGTCGATGACGCGATCGTGGTGGTGGAGAACATCCACCGGCACATGCGCCTCGGCGGCGGCACGCTGAGCGACCTCATTCCGGTGGCGGTCGATGAGGTGGGCGGACCGACCATTCTCGCGACCTTCACGGTCATCGCGGCGTTGATGCCGATGGCGTTCGTCGGCGGCCTGATGGGCCCCTACATGAGCCCCATCCCGATCAACGCGAGTTCGGGAATGCTGCTCTCGCTCGGCGTGGCGCTGATGTTCACGCCCTGGCTGTGTCGCAAGCTGCTCGGCAAGACCCACATCGAGCCGCTCGAGCACCGCCAGCAACTGCCGCTGCTCGGGCTGTTCCAGCGCGTGGTCGGACCGTTTCTCGGCGGCCCCGAGGGCCAACGCCGGCGCCGCTGGCTGTACTCGGGCATCGGCGCGGCGATCCTCCTCGCCGTGAGTCTGGTGGTGCTCGAGGCGGTGGTGATGAAGATGCTGCCCTTCGACAACAAGTCCGAGTTCGAAGTCGTGGTCAACATGCCGGTGGGCACTCCGGTGGAGCGCACCGCGCACGTGCTCGATGCGCTCGCGCAGGTGCTCGCGCGCATGCCCGACGTCAGCGACTACCAGGTGTACGCCGGCACCGCGGCGCCGGTGAATTTCAACGGCCTGGTGCGCCAGTACTACCTGCGGCACAGTCCGCGGCTCGGGGAGATTGCGGTCGAACTGGTGCCGAAGGGCGATCGGGATCGGGAAAGCCACGCGATCGCGCTCGCGGCGCGCAAGAAGCTCGCCCCGGTCGCACGCCGCTTCGGCGCGGCGATCGCGGTGGTGGAGATCCCGCCGGGACCGCCCGTGCAGGCACCCATCGTGGCCGAGATCTATGGACCGAGTTACGCCAAACAGCGTCAGATCGCCCTCGCAGTGCGCAAGGACTTCGAGCACACCGCGGGCATCGTCGACATCGATGACAGCGTCGATGCGCCGGCACCACGGCTGGTACTGCACGTCGAGCGGCAGAAGGCGGCGCTGCTCGGGGTGACGCAGCAGGCGATCGCACGCACCGTGGCGCTCGCGCTGCATGGGTATGACGCCACCTACGTGCACATCGGGCGCGAGCGCGATCCGATTCCGGTGCGCCTCGAACTGCCGCCGGCCGATCAGGCGCGCATCTCCAAGGTGCTCGCCCTGCGGGTGCGCGCCCAGAGCGGGGCGCTCGTGCCGCTGTCCTCGGTGGTGCGGGTCGAGCAGCGCACCTGGCAGCAGCCGATCTTCCACCGCGACCTGCTGCCGGTGACCTATGTGACGGGCGACATGGCCGGGCGGGTGGACAGCCCGCTCTACGGCATGTTCTCGATCGCCGCGCGGCTGCACCGCGATCCGCCGGCCGGCGTGCACGTGGTGCAGCACTTCATTCAGCCCCCTTCGAACCCCAACGAGTTCGCGATCAAGTGGGGCGGAGAGTGGCAGATCACGTACGACACCTTCCGCGACATGGGCATCGCCTACTCGGTCGGACTCGCACTGATCTATCTGCTCATCGTCGCGCAGTTCGGCTCGTATGTCGTGCCGCTCATCATCATGGCGCCGATACCGCTCACGGTCATCGGCGTGTTGCCGGGGCACGCGCTGTTTGGGGCACAGTTCACCGCCACCTCCATGATCGGCATGATCGCGCTCGCGGGCATCATCGTGCGCAATTCGATCCTGCTGGTGGACTTCATCGACGGGGCGGTCCGCGCCGGGTTCTCGCTCGAGGAGGCGGTGATCCGCGCCGGTGCGACCCGCGCCAAACCCATCGTGCTCACGGCGCTCGCCGCCATGCTCGGCGCGGTGTTCATCCTCTCCGATCCGATCTTCAACGGGCTCGCGATCTCACTGCTGTTCGGCATCTTCGTCTCGACGCTGCTGACGCTGGTGGTGATCCCGGTTCTGTACTACGCGCACCTGAAACGGCGTGAAGCACGTGCGGGCGGCGCGCAAGCGACGGACGCTCATGCCTGACGGGCGGCTCTTCGCGGTGATTCGGCGTGTCAGACACGTTGCAGTGGTGTCACTCTGGGGGTTCACATGGCCCATATAGCCATTATCGGTGCCGGTCTCGGCGGGGTGCCGTGCGCATACGCGATGCGTAAGCGCCTCGGCAGGACGCATCGCGTCACACTCATCGGCGCATCGCCGTACTTCGAGTTCACGCCGTCGAATCCCTGGGTGGCGGTCGGTTGGCGCGAGCGCGAGAAGACGCGCGTCGCGATGCGCGAGCCGCTTGCGGCCCACGGCATCGAATGGGTCGAGCAGGCGGTCGATTCGATCGATGCCGAGCGTCGGGTGCTGACGCTGCGCGACAAGACGACGCTCGAGTACGACTATCTGGTGATCACCACCGGACCGAAGCTCGCGTTCGAGGAGGTTCCGGGGCTCGGACCCGACGGGCACACCACCTCGATCTGCACGCAGGCGCACGCGGTGAGCGCCTGGGAGCAGTATCAGCAGTTCCTGCGCGACCCCGGTCCGATCGTGATCGGAGCGGCGGCGGGGGCGAGCTGCTTCGGGCCGGCGTACGAGTTCGCGATGATCGTCGATGCCGATCTGCGCCGGCGCAAGCTGCGCGACCGGGTGCCGATGACCTTCGTCACCAGTGAGCCGTACATCGGGCACATGGGCCTGGGGGGTGTCGGGGACAGCAAGGGGCTGATGGAAGCCGAGCTGCGCCAGCGGCACATCAAATGGATCACCAACGCCAAAGTGAGCTCGGTGAGCGCCGGGGAGATGCTCGTGCAGGAGCTCGATGAGCAGGCCCAACCGAAGCACGAGCATACCCTCGCGTTCCGCTTCGCCATGGTGCTGCCGGCCTTCAAGGGGGTCGATGCGGTCGCGGCGGTGCCCGGGCTGTGCAATCCGCGCGGCTTCGTGCTCATCGATCAGCATCAGCGCTCGAAGAAGTATCCCAACATCTTCTCCGCCGGCGTCTGCGTCGCCATTCCGCCGGTCGAAGCGACTCCGGTACCGACCGGCGCGCCGAAAACCGGCTACATGATCGAGTCGATGGTCTCGGCGATCTGCGAGAACATCGGCGCGGAACTCGAGGGGCGCAGCGCGCAGGCCGAGGCGACCTGGAATGCGATCTGCCTGGCGGACTTCGGCGACACCGGCGCGGCATTCGTTGCGCTGCCGCAAATCCCGCCGCGCAACGTGACCTGGACGAAGGTCGGCAAGTGGGTGCACCTCGGCAAGGTGGCATTCGAGAAGTACTTCCTGCGCAAGGTGCGCACCGGCTCGATCACCCCGGTCTACGAGCGCTACGTGCTGAAGACGCTCGGCATCGTATCGCTGAAGGGCACCGAGTCATGAGGGCAGGCGTGCGGCAGCTCGGTACCGCGGCGGTTCTGGCCGGCGCGGCGCTCGCGCTGCAGGCGAGGGCGGGGACGCTCGAGCAGGCGTGGCGGCTCGCGGCGGCGCGCAACCAGACGCTGGCGGCAGCGGCCGCTGAAGTGCAGGCCGCGCGCTCCGGCGAACGGGCCGCGCGCGACGCCCGCTGGCCCAGCATCGATGCCGAGGCCAGCTACTCGCATCTGGGGCAGGCGCCGGAACTCCAGGTGCTCACTCCATCGCTCGCGTTCCGGTCCGGACCGATCTTCAAGGACAATCAGTACGTCAGTGCAACGGTGCAGATGCGGGTGCCGCTCTATACCGGCGGGGCGATCCGCGCGGGGGTCGCCGCGGCGCGCGCCGGTGTGCGCGGGGCGGACGCCGAGCAGCAGGCAACGGTGGCCGACGTGAAGCTCGAGGTGGCCGAAGCGTATGTCGCAGTATTGCGCGCGCAGCAGCAGGCCCGGGTGGCGGACGCGAGCGTGAAGAGTCTCGCGGCCCACCTGCGTGACGTGCAGGCCAAGTTCAACCGGCACATGGTGGCCAAGAGCGATCTGCTCGCGGCCGACGTGGCGCTCGCCAATGCGCGCTCGAGCCAGGTGAACGCCCAGAATGCGCTCGCGGTCTCGCAGGAGGAATACAACCGGCTGCTCGGCGAGCCGCTCGGGCGCATCCCGCATCTCGATCCGGTGCTGCCGACCTTCGCGGTCGACCGGCTGCCGCTCGCGCAGCTGATCGAGCGGGCGCTCGCCAAGCGCGGGGAGCTGCATGCACTCGCCGCGCGGGCCGGGGCGCTCTCGGCGCGGGCGCGCGCCGCGACCGCGAGCCGGCTGCCGCACCTGGCCGCAGTCGGCGGCTACACGCATTTCGACAACCAGATCCTCAACCGGCAGAACTTCTCCTCTGTCGGCGTCGGGTTCACCTGGAAGCTCTTCGACGGCGGCGCGGCGGCCAATGAGGCCGATGCGCTGCGCGAGCGCAGCCGCGCCGAGCGGCATCGGCTCGCCGATCTGCGCTCGCGCATCGCGCTCGAGGTGCGCGCCGACTGGTTG
The DNA here is from genome assembly GCA_021849615.1 of Pseudomonadota bacterium. Classification (GTDB taxonomy): domain Bacteria; phylum Pseudomonadota; class Gammaproteobacteria; order Steroidobacterales; family Steroidobacteraceae; genus 13-2-20CM-66-19. Next base: position 7,940 of record JAJZSQ010000048.1, on the reverse strand, counting down.
ACGCTCGCGGCCGCCCGCGCGCGCGTTCAGGCGTCGCGCGCCGCGACGGCGCAGGCGCAGGAGAACCTGCGCATCTCGCGGCAGCTCTACGGCGTGGGGCTCGCCTCGAATAGCCAGGTGCTGGACGCCGTCACGCTGCGCACGCGGGCCGAGGAGGACTACAACAATGCGAAGCTCGACTCGGCCCTCGACCGGCTGCGTCTGGCCTACGCGGTCGGCGCGCTCTGAGCGTGCGGCACGCTAGCCGAGTTTCAGCAGCTGGGTAATCAGCGCATCGGTCTGGATCTGCTCGCCGCTGAGGGCCATGGCGAGCAGTTCCCCGCCGAGCAGCGGCAGAGTCAGCAGCACATCCGGCCGGGTGCGGGCCAGGCGCCCGGTGTTGCGGGTGTCGCTGACGGCGGCCACGGTGCGCACCTCGGGGTTCATTTCCTTCGCCGCGAGCACGACGAAGGCGTTGTAGGAGTCATCTTCGCTGAGCGCCAGCACCGCGCGCGCCTTGGCGATGTCCGCCTGGCGGAGCAGCTCGGTGTCGCTGCCGTCGCCGACCAGCACATCCTCGGGATGCTCCTCGTCCTCCGGAGGTTTGTCCGCGACGATGCTGGTGACCTGCAGGCCCCGGGCGATCAGCGCCCGGGCCGTATCCTGGGCGAGCGGGCCGTCGCCCACCACGATGATATGGGACATGCGTTTCATCTTGCCTCTTCTTCGCGGCTGCAGCAGGTTCATCAGCCGCTTGTCGATCAAGGGGCCGGCGATCGCCGGCAGGGCGGTGGCGAACACGCCGAGCCCGAGCACGATCAGCGAGATCGTGAAGATCCGCGCGTCGCTCGACACCGGGGTGATGTCGCCGTAACCGACGGTCGACATCGTTTCGACGGCGAAATACGCCGCGTTGACGGCCGTCGTGATGCGCGGCTGAAAGCCGCCGCCGAGGATCAGAGCCCCGACGGTCCCATAGCCGAGGGTCAGCAGCAGGCCGGTCAGTGCGAACAGCGTTGCGGTGGCGAGGCTCGCGCGCGTGAATGCCTGGCGCGCCGCGAGCAGCAGCAGCAGTTGCACGAAGCTGAAGATCTCGAGCGGGCGCGAGGTGCGCGCGAGCGGAGAGAATTCGAGGGCCACCACGGCCAGGGTGAGCAGGAAGGCCAGCATCCATGCCAGGCGCGAGCGCCACAGCATCCCGAAGCCCACCAGCACGAGCAGCACTCCGATGCCGACGTGCGAGGCGGCGCTGGCGCCGATCTGCACGATGCCGACGCCGCCGGCGAGCGAACTGATCTGCGGGGAGGCGATCGCATGCAGCAGAGGGCGCAGCGAGCCGGAGCCGAGCAGGATGTGCAGCAGGCCCTGGGCACCGACCAGCAGCGCGAGCGGCACTTGCGGAAACCAGGCGCGCATGTGCAGCATGCGCCCGAACCGCTGCTGCTCCTTGCGCAGCCAGATGCGCTCGGCGTTGAACCATGCGTGCTTCACGCGCCGCGCCTCGAGAAAGGCCGCACCGTGCCGCAGAAATCGTCAAGTGACACGTTCATGGGATGAGGTGTGCGCCAATGGTGCGCTCGGCCGAAAGCAGGAATACGACTCGCCAACACTATAGCAGGAACCACCGTTCCGGAACGGCGTGCCGGACGCAGCGCGGGGTGTTGCGGTGAGTGTGGCGGTGGCGCTCGTGGCGCTGTTCGGCGGAGCGCTCGCCGGCCTCTCGCTCGGGCTGCTCGGGGTCGGCAGTTCGATCCTGATCGTGCCGTTGCTCGTGTACGGCCTGCATCTCGCGCCGCATCTGGCGATCGGCACCTCGACGGTGGCCGCGACAGCGAGCGGGCTGTGGAGCCTCGCGATTCATGCGCGCGCCGGGACGGTCCGCTGGCGCCCGGGCGGCACCTACGCACTGGCGAGCGTGCTTGGTGCGGCGAGCGGCGCTCGCCTCGGCCGTGCCACCGACAGCCACCTGTTGCTGGCGCTGCTCGGGGCCTTGATGGTCCTGATCGCCGGTTTGATGGTGCGTGGCACGCTGCGCCACCGTGCCGCGGCACCCGTGGCGCCGGCACAGCCGAGCGGCGCGCGGCTGGCGGCGCTCGCCGCGGCGGGCTTCGGTGTCGGTTCGCTCGCCGGTCTGGTCGGGGTCGGCGGCGGCTTTCTCACCGTGCCGGCGCTCGCCTTCGTCGCCGGCCTGCCGCTGCTCAGCGCGGTCGGCACCTCGCTGATCTCGGTGAGCGCGGTGGCCGGCACGACCGCGGTGAGCTACGCCAGCGCGCATCTGGTCGCCTGGCCGATGGCCGCACTGCTCATGGCCGGCGGGATGCTCGGCGGGTATGCGGGGGTGAAACTTGCTCGCGTGCTCGGGGCCCGCAAGCGAGCGCTGACGGTGCTGTTCAGCGCCGTAGTGGCGGCTGCGGGGCTGTGCATGATGGTGCACGCGCTGCGCTGAGGGGTGCTCCGCTGCGACGGGCATGCGCCGGGGCGAGTCCGGCGCACCGCGCCGTGGCTGGTTTCGGTCCGATCGCTTCGGTACATTGCTGCGCTTTCAGAATCACTGCCGCGCACCGGAGCCGTTCGGCTGCTGCCGCGCACCCGCAGGCGAGGGGGACCCCGATGAAATTGGCAAGATCGTTCACTGTCGCGGCGGCCTGTGCCGTGCTGGCTGCGCCGCTCGCACGGGCCACACCGGCCGGTCCGCAGCAGGAGAATTCCCACGGGCGCACGCTGCTGCCGATGCCCGTCAGCTCGCGCGTGCACTTCCGGCAGATCGGTCCGGCGCTCGCCGGCGGCCGCGTGACGGCCGTGGCAGGAGTGCCCGGTAATCCCAGGGTCTATTACGTCGGCGGTGCCGACGGCGGCGTGTTTCGCACCGATGACGGCGGCATGACCTGGACGGCGCTGTTCCAGCACCAGGCGGTCGCCTCGGTCGGGGCACTCGCGCTCGATCCGCGCAATCCGGCCGTGGTCTGGATCGGCACCGGCGAATCGAACGTCCGCAACGACATCTCCTACGGCTACGGCGTGTACGTGTCGCACGACAGCGGAGCGCATTGGCGCCACGTCGGCCTCAGCGGCACGCTGCAGATCTCGAGCATCCTGGTCAACCCGCACCACAGCGGCACAGTGCTGGTCGGCGCGATGGGCGACCCGTGGAAGAACAGCACCGAGCGCGGCGTATACCGCACCTCCGATGGCGGTGCGCACTGGCAGCGGGTGCTGTACGTGGGCCCTGAGGTGGGCATTTCGGACATGGCGATGGATCCGCGCAATCCCAACATCGTGTACGCCGCGACGTACCGGTTCCGGCGCGAGCCCTGGCATTACTCCTCCGGCGGTCCCGAGGATGCGATCTACAAGTCGGTCGACGGCGGCAAGACCTGGACGCGCCTGCACGGACAGGGTCTGCCGAGCGGCGCGGTCGGGCGCATCGGGCTTGCTGTGGCGCGGAGCGATCCAAACGTCGTGTACGCGGTGATCGGCAGCCATCAGGGCGTGCTGTGGCGCTCCGATGACGCCGGCGCACACTGGACGCTGGTCAGCAAGGATCAGTCGGTCGATGCGCGGCCGTTCTACTTCTCGCACATTGCGGTCGACCCGAAGAATCCGAACCACGTGTTCGCACTCTCGATGCGCCTGCTCGCCTCCGAGGACGGCGGGCGCACCTGGCAGCGCATCGCGCGTCGGATCCACGTCGACAATCATGCGATCTGGATCGACCCGAGCGGCAGCGGGCGCATCATCGAGGGCAATGACGGCGGCGTGGCGCTCTCGCTCGACAATGGCAAGCACTGGGCGTTCGTACACAACATCGCGCTCGGGCAGTACTACCACGTCGCCGCCGGCGGCGGGCTCTTCTATCAGGTCTGCGGAGGACTTCAGGACAACAACTCCTGGTGCGGTCCGGACGCGAGCAAGAATCCGCTCGGCATCTCCTCTCGGGCCTGGGTCGGATTTAACGGCGATGACGGCATCTACGGCATGGTCGCTGCCGATGATCCGAACCTGATCTACAACGAAGGGCAGAACGGCTCTTATTTCATCTACAACCGCTCCGAGGAGCAGCTGCACGACATCCAGCCGTTCCCACGCGATGACAACGGTCGCGGCGCCGACGGGGCACGCTACCGCTTCGCCTGGGAAGCGGCCTTTGCGGTTTCCCCGGACGATCCGAAGGTGCTCTACGCGGGCGGCAACGTAGTGTTTCGCAGCGACAATCGTGGCCGCACCTGGCAGGTGATCAGTCCCGATCTGACGCGCAACGATCGCGCCAGGCAGGGCCCTTCGGGCGGCCCGGTCATTCAGGACAACTCTGGGGCGGAGTACTACGACGCGATCCTGACGCTTGATCCGGCCCAGTCGAACCCCCAGGTGATCTGGGTCGGGACCGACGACGGGTTGGTACAGGTGACCCGCGACGGCGGCAAGCACTGGCACAACGTGACGGCGCGGATTCCGGACCTGCCGGCGTGGGGGCGTGTGGAGTCGATCGACGTTTCGCCGACGAACCCCGGCAGCGCACTGATTGCCGTCGACCGGCACTTCAGCGGCGACTTCAAGCCCTATCTGTACAGCACCGACGATTACGGCGCGCACTGGCGCTCGATCAGCGGCAACCTGCCGGCTGACGTGTATGCGCACGTCGTGCGCCGCGATCTGCACGATCCGAATCTCTACTACGCTGGTTTGGAGAACGGCCTGTACGTGTCGTGGGACGCCGGTCGACAGTGGTACAAGTTCGGACTCGGTCTGCCGGACGCGGCGGTGTACGACTTGGCGCTGCAGGCGCGCACCAACTCCCTGATAGTGGCGACCCATGGTCGCGGTGCGTGGATCCTCGACGATTTGACTCCGTTTCAGCAGTGGAGCGCGCATGTTGCGCATGGGCCGCTCACCTTGTTCAAACCCGAGATGGCGGTTCGCTACTGGCCGTTCTCGACCACCGAATGGATGGGCGATGGCGCCTACTACGGGCAGAACCCTCACTACGGTGCGGCATTCAGCTACTACCTCGCGCACTCGATGAGTGCGCCCGGAGAACTCCTCATCCGCAATGCCAGTGGCCAGCTCGTGCGTACTTATCATGGGTTGCACAAAGGCAAGGCCGAGGTGATGACGCCGGCCGCCGCGGGCGCGACGGGCGGCGGTCACGGCGAGGTGCCGTGGGTGGCGGGGCAAGCGGGGCTGCATCGCATTTACTGGAATCTGCACGCCCAGGGTCCGGTGCGTTGGCGCTCGGCGCCGCAGTTCAACCGCGGGCCGCACAATGGCGCGTTGCTGCCGCCGGGGACCTACACCGCAACGGTGAAGTTCGGCGCCACGAGCGCGTCGCAGACCTTCACCGTGGTCAACGATCCGGCCTCGCACGGTACTCTGTCCGGGATGACCGAGCGGTATGAGGTGACCGAGTCGGTGCTGCACGAGATCTCTCAAGTCGACGTGGCGCTGAACCATCTCGATCGGCTCGCCGCGCAGCTGAAGAGCCTCAAGGCGGCCGTGCGCGGGCTGCCCGAGCAACACGAGGCCGATGCGGCGATCGCGACACTCGAGCGTGCCCGCCACGTGGCGCTGATGCACATGACCAGCAACGCCGGCTCGTCGGAGTCCACCCTGTGGGTGCCGGACGGGATCCACGAGAAGCTGCTCGCGCTCGAGGGTCTGCTTTGGGGCTCCGATGCGCCGGTCGATGCCGCGACGCTGCGCGAGCAGGCGCACTATGCCGCTGAGTACCGCAGCGCGCTGGCCGGATACGACCAGTTTCTGAGCACCGCGGTCGCGGCCTTCAACCAGACCATGACCGGATATGGGCTGAGCGGGGTGGTCGGCGGTAAGCCGCTCTCACCCCGAACATAACGCCCTCGGCGTATTGGACATCGGCGGCGCCCGGGGTGGGCGCCGCCGCAGGTGCGTGCTGGGTCCTGCTCGCGCGGGGTCCACGCCCGTACCGTGGTGCGCTCGAGTTGATCGGGCGAGCTGTGCCGGAAGCCAAGCGGTTTGGCCGTGGCGCGGCCGACTCGGGCCGGGTTCAGCGCCACAGGAGTCTCGATGCGAGCGCGGCGGTGGCTGCCCGCACGGACCCGAAACTCCCCAAGCTCCGGTGCGTGTGGATCGGTGTCGTAGCGGAGCGCCCTGCGGGTGTACCCCCATTCATCTTGGCCAGCGTCGCGTGCGGTCGGTCTCAGCGCTCGATGTGCTCCGGTGTCATCGCGCAGAACTCCCCGCCGGAGAAGGTGCCCGATCGGCCGGCCGCGGGCAGTCGGCTCGCGCAGCGCCACACGGTCGATTTGGACTGATTCGAATCCGTCCATGCCCCTGCGCTTCGTCCCATCGCCCGCACCGTTCATCGCAATCCCCATCGGGTCGCGCCTGCCTGCCCGTCGCTGCGGTGGCATAGTGCTCGCTTTGGGGGCCGGCAGTTCGCAGGAGCCGGCGAAGCCATAACTGATGAAGGGGTATTCCGTGAAGCAAATCATGATGCGCTCCGCGTTGGCGGTAGCGGCGCTGGGGCTGTGCGCGAGCGCCGCCGCGTCGGGCTTGATTCCCGAACCGAACGCCAATGCGGTTCCGTACGCCACGCAATCCAATCCCGAGACGCTCGTGTTGAATGCGAGCACCGCCGGGCGGGGCTTTGCGACCTCGACCATGGAAATCCCGGTCGAGCCCGGTCCGTTCACGTTCGTGTATCCGGAGTGGATCCCGGGCTATCACTCCCCGCATGGTCCTCTGGTGGATGTCTCGCAGATCAAGGTCAGTGCGAATGGCAAGCCGCTCACTTGGCGGCGCGACAAAGTCGATATGTACGCCTTTCACGTCAAGGTACCCGAAGGCGTCCACACGTTGAAAGTACAATTCACGGTGCTGCTGAACAGCGCCGGCAGTTTGCGCGCCTCGCCGAACGTGGCGGTGCTCACCTGGACGCGCGTACTGTTCTATCAGAACAACATCAACTACCACCACTATTACGTCAAGGCGAGTGTCATTCTGCCGAAGGGCTGGGGATACAGCACCGCGCTCACCACCGAGAGTCGGATCGGGGAGCGGGTGAACTTCAAGGAAGAGCCGCTGAACTATCTCGGCGATTCGCCGCTCGACATCGGCCGCTACTACAAGAAGGTCCTGCTGTGGCAGCACGGCAGCGCGCACATGTGGCTCGATATGTTCGCCGATGCGCCGCAGGACCTCGACGTACCGGCCAAGCTCCTCGATGCGTACAAGAACGTGGCGCCGGAAGCGCTCGCGCTCTACGGCTCGCGGCACTGGTACAACTACCACGCGCTGCTCGCACTCTCCAATCGCATCACCTTCGAGGGCGTCGAGCATCACCAGTCGAGCGACAATCGGGCGTCGGCGGATTTCATGACCAACCCGAAGATGCAGCTGCTCGCCGGGGACCTGGTCACGCACGAGTTCTCGCACTCGTGGAACGGCAAGTACCGCCGGCCGTGGGACCTGACCACTGACAACTACCAGATCCCGCAGCGCACCGATCTGCTCTGGGTATACGAGGGGATGAACCAGTACCTGGGCGATCTGCTCTCCTTCCGCGCCGGGATTCGCAAGCCGAGCGAGTACCCGCAATACCTCGCCTCGATCTACTCCTCGATGGCGAATGAGCCGGGGCGCAAGACCGAGCCGCTGATCGACCTGACTACCGGCGCGCCGTATTTCTACTACGACTCGAGGGGTCAGTACTCGTCGATCCGGCGCAATGCCGGGGACTTCTACACCGAGGGCGAGCTGCTGTGGCTCGATGTCGACACCATCATCCGCACCCAGTCGCACGGTAAGAAGTCGCTCGATACGTTCCTGCACCTGTACTCGCAGCCGAAGTTCACCGGGCCGGTCACCAAGCCGTATACCCGTGCGGACATCGAGAAGCTGCTGAACGAAGTGGTGCCGTACGACTGGCACGCGTTCTTCCAGCGGCACGTGTACGAGGTGGCCAAGCTGCCGCCGACCGGGGAGCT
>JAJZSQ010000198.1 GCA_021849615.1 Pseudomonadota bacterium | reverse complement strand
TCATCGCTTAAACAATTAGTTATGGAGTGTATTTCAGGTCTATGGTTCGAAGCGAATCGCCCCGTCCCGCGGCACAGACAGGACGATTGGCCGCGCAGCAAAGCCCGGAAGCCCGCGGTCGTTCAGCGGCTCAGTAGATCCCCGGGGGTCGGCGGCAGGCGCGGCATGGTCTGCACCGGGAAGGGTCCGGTCAGGGCGGTAAGGAATGCCACGATGTCGCGGACCTGCACGTCGGTCAGTGTGCGGTTCAGCTGCGTCGCCGCCATGACCCGCACCGCCTCGGGCAAGGTCTTCACCGAGCCGTTGTGGAAATACGGCGCCGTGTACACGAGGTTGCGCAACCCCGGGACACGCCAGACGTTCTTGTCCGCATCGCGATGCGTCACGTCATAGCGTCCCAGATCGCTCGTCAGATCGTACTTTTTCACATAGGGGTTATTGGTATAAATCGGGAACTTCATGAAGAACCCCGTGCCCATCGGCAGCGGCGGTCCGCTGAAGTTCGGCCCCTGATGACACCCGGTGCACCCCACCGAGGCAAACGTCTCCATTCCGCGCACTTGCTCGGGCGACATTGCATTATGGTCGCCCTGCACGTACCGATCGTAGGCGCTCCCCGGGGTGATCAGCGTGCGCTCGTAGGCGGCAATTGCCTTGGCGGCATTGTCCATCGTGATGACATTGCCCGGTCCGAACGCTTCATGGAAATATGGCGCGTAGCCGGGAATCTTCTCGATCCGGGTGACTTCGGCCGTGAGGTTCTTCATCCCCATCTCGATGGGGTTGGCGGGCGGTCCTTTGGCCTGCTCCTCGAGCGTCGGCGCACGACCGTCCCAGAACTGCACGGAGAGGAACGCCGCGTTCCACACGGTGGGGGCGTTCCGGCCGCCTCGCTGCGCCTCGACTCCGATGGAGACTGGCCGATGATCATCGCCGCCTTCCATGATGTTGTGACAGGAGAAGCACGAGACCGTACCGGTCGAGGATAACCGCGGATCAAAGAACAGCATCTTGCCGAGTTCAATCTTTGCCGGCGTGGTGGGATTATCCGCCGGTGCCGGTGCCACCGTCGGGAGCGCCTGCCAGTGCACTGCCGTCTGCGCTGCGGCCGTCCCGCCGATCAGTAAACCTGCGACGACAACCAGGTTGCGAACCTTACGGATGCTCATTGCTCTACCCTCAGCGTGTGCGCGCTTTCGCGCCGCTTCTCATGACCGTGCCACAGAGCGACGGAACGTGGCCCTGAACACTCGCCACCCTGCACTCCTTCTACGCCGCCGCCGGGGGGGCTTGGATTCGGACAGATACTTAGGGGGTGGCCGCATAGATGCATGCGCGTAATCACCGCGCAGCTTTCCAGACAAGGCTTTTCGTCGCCTACAGCCATGATGAGGAGCCTGCCACCACGAGAGGACGCGTGACCGGTTCGCGCATTCTGCTGCACCCGGACACACGGGATGTGCCGAGGTTCTTGCGCCCACGAGTTCGCCCGGCTTGCGCGCAGGCTGGGCGGCGGCACCCCGCGGTCCTTTGGCGTACCGGCACACATGTCGGGGATACGCGTGCACTCATCCGTGCCGAACCGGAAGCGCGGTGAGTATTTCCGCGAGGCCAGCGTCGCCCCCTGGATCGCCGGCCCATCGGTGGGGTCCCAGTTTGGAACAGTGCGCCCGCCCCACGTCATCCCGGGCGCAACGCCCGTCCGCCCCGGCGCCAACTGTGCTATACGCGATCGAGACATGTGACCCAGCATTCGGCCGGTTTCACCGGATCCGACTGCCTCGAGCGTGGACGGAAGCGCGAACAGACACCGTTGCGCGCGCGATCCACGATGCGTCTTCGATTGAGATGCGAGCCCGGCGTGAACGTCACTCTGCGCGAGATCACCGCCAACAACCCGTCCCTGGAGGCCGACCTGTATCCGCTGCTGGCGGCCTTACGGCCCGGGCTCAGCGTCGATACGTTCGATACGCTGTTGAGTGCAGGTCGTGAACAAGGTCTGCGCGTGCTCATCGCCGATCAGGGCGCGGATCGGTGCATCGGTGCGGCGCTGTACCGGATGGTGGCCACGAGCCGCGGGCGGGTCACGTTCCTCGACGACCTGGTGACCAACCCGGCACGCCGCTCCAAAGGCGTCGGCGCCGCGCTGCTCGCCGAAGTCGAACGGCGCGGACGTGCTGCAGGCTGTGAGCGGCTGGAACTCGACTCCGGCGTGAACAATCAGGGCGCGCACCGCTTCTATCACCGGCATGGTCTGCACATTCTCGCCCTGCACTTCGCCAAGGAATTGGAGCCCGCGTAGCAGAGGCGGCCGCGCGCGCACTACGACCGCCGCCTGCCCGCGAACGCTGCGGTGTACGCGCACTTGAGGTTCCACCCTGCCGTCACGCACCAGAAGAGCAGCGTCGCGTAGGCGGCGCCGACGCCGAGGTTACTGAGCAGGGGCACGTGCAGCACCCGTCCGGCCTGAAGGGCGCCGAACGCGAACACCGCGGTGGAGAATGTCGGTGGCCACGATCCCGCGGTCCGGAACCCGCAGTGCAGCAGGAGAAACCGCGCACTCAGCAGCAATACCGGCACGCTGAGCAGAATGGCCGCACTCACCGACAGCGCGGTCGCATCGGATAGCCACAGCGCGGGCAGCCATAGCGGCCGGTTGTGCAGCACCTCACCGAGTGCCGCGGCGGCAAGTCCTGCGCACCCCATGGCGATCCACCAGGGCGCGAGCGCGCCGGTGCCGAGCCCGTGCCGCCGGATCCGCAGACCCGCCAACACGGCGAGCACCCAGTACCCGAACCAGCCGAGGACGGCGCTGCCGGCGGCGAGCACTCGGAGCGCGTCGACCCACTGTCCCTCGACCTGCACCGCCAGGCGGTCGGTCGCGATGGCCGCCCCGAGCAGCACCGCAGGCGCAAGAAACCAGGTCCCGTCGAGCGAGTGCAGGTCGGCACCCCGGACGGCCAGCGATCCGCCGAAGCGCCCGACGGCGATCACCGCCGTCAGCCAGGCCGCGCCGAGGCAGATCCCGGCGCACAGCAGCGGCCAGCGGGTCGCGGCCGCCGCACTGACGGCCAGCAGTCCCCTCGCGATCACCGCCAGACCCAACGGGACGGTGTGGAATCCGGAATGCGCCTGGGCCGGGCGCAATGCCCACCTCGAGCGCCACCCGAGTGGAAAATCCGCGCAGCAGCGCGCGACGGCGCGCGCCGTCACCCACCCTGCCTGGAGGATTGCGAGGCCGAGCAGCGGGCGCACCAGGGGCGCCATGCCGCACCGCCCCGCCAATGCCGACGCACCGGCGGTCGCCATCACGGCACCAAACGGCAGTCCGCCGCGCAGCGCCCGGGCGCGCGGCACAACGCCTCGCGCACGGGCCGGGATGGGGGCCCGCTCACCGGAGGCACCTGTGCCGACTCGCCGTGCACCGCTACGCTCTGTCAGCTCACTCGTGTGATGGAGCGCTGAGCGTACACCCCGGATCGGAATCCAGAGTCAATCGCG
>JAJZSQ010000047.1 GCA_021849615.1 Pseudomonadota bacterium | reverse complement strand
CTCATCCGTCACGTCTACACGTAGCGTCCTGCAGCCCAGGTCACGCAGGTCGCGCAACGCTTCAGGATTGCGGGCGGTCGCGTAGACTTTGAATCCGGCCGTCACCAATCGACGGGCGGTGCCGGCCGCATCCGGGCGAGTACCTAAGGGTTCTCCAAAGCGGTTCGGGCGCGTCGTGCAGGTGATCCGGCTCGTGCGCTTCGGCGCTGCTTCATTTGCGGGGCCTACTCCTTGCCCCGGGGCACCGCCGGAGCTTGCCATGTGAGCCATCCCCGAAGACACTCGACCCTCGGGGAGTCACACGAGCTGCAGCGTGATGGCCTTCAGGACAGCCCTCGTGCGATCGCGCGTCCCGAGCTTGCCGAGAATGTCCGAGACGTAGTTTTTGACGGTCCCCTCGGCCAGGTGAAGCGTACGCGCAATCTCTTTGTTCGAGTAACCGCCGGCGAGAAGCTTCAGGATTTCGAGCTCGCGTCCCCCGAGATCGATTCCGCCGGCCTTCCCCGAATTGGCCGCCCCCAGACGCGGGTGAATCGGCTGGGTTGCAACGGGCGACAGCCATCGTTCCCCCCGCCCGGCGCGCTCGAGTGCGACGACGAGCTCTTCGGAGGTTGCGCCTTTGAGCATGAATCCCTGTGCTCCCGCGTCCACGGCAGCCAGAAGCAGGTCGCTCTCGTCGAATGTCGTCAGCATCACGACTGGAGTCGAGTTGTCTCGGTCACGAAGTTCGCGGACCATCGAGATCCCATCGAGTGCCGGCATCTGAATATCGGCGAGAATGACGTCCGGCGAGGCGACGTCGATGCGCGCAAGGAGTTCGGCACCGCTGCGCGTCGACAGCACCACCTCGAAGCCAAGCCTTTCAAGCAATGCCTCAAGACCGTCGCGTACGAGATCGTGATCGTCCACGAGTGCGACTCGCATGTTCATGATCGTGGCGCTGCCGGCACCATGACGTGCAATCTGTACCCTCCCTCGGGCGAAGCGTCAGCTTCCACACGGCCTCCCAGTGATTTGACACGCTCCTGCATTCCGCGAAGGCCGTTTCCAATTCGGCGTGGGTCTTTGCACGCACCGTCATCACGGACCTCGAGGTGGACCGCTTCGTTGTTCTGTGTCAGCGACACCCAGATGTTGCTAGCACGAGCATGGCGTACCGCATTGGTGATCCCCTCCTGTCCTGCGCGCACGATCGCGTCTGCGCGCTCCGCCGTATCGATGCGGACGCGTTGATTGAGATTCAGGTGAATGTGCGGCGATGGAAATGCATCCGCAATGCGTCGCAGGGCCTCGCGGACATCGATGCCGTCATTTCGGCGAAGGTTCGCGACGACGCTGCGCAGGTCCGTGAGCAGCTCCGTAACCAGTCCACGCGAGATCTGCCACTCGCGTCGCTCTGACACCTCGTCGGCGTACCCCAGAACCTCCAAGTTTAATGCGAGCGCGGTAAGGCGATGCCCCGCTACGTCGTGCAATTCCCGCGAGACCCTCAACCGCTCTCCGTCGCGCGCCGTCTCCGCAAGCAGTTCGCGGGTCGCCAGGAGTTGCGCGTTCACGTCGCGCAATTCGGCCGAGATGCGTTCCGCCCGGATGCGCGCCGAGGTCGTCAGGAGCGCAAAGGCTTGGAACGTCCCGTAAACCAGGAAGGTGAAACTCGGCCCATTGAGGTGCCAGCGAGTGATGAGCTCGGCCAGAAATGCGATATTCAGCGCGCCGAGAATTGCGACGGCCACGGCGGGGCGATACATTGCGCCGATCATGGCGGCAATGACGACGAGCAACGCCGGTGTTGCGCTCGAAGGCCCGAGCGACAGCAGGACAAGCGCGGACGCCGTCGTCACTGCCAGGGACGAGAGGTTGAGTGCGGAGGTGGCGCTTTGTCGGAACGCCTTGGCACGCGCCCCGAACGCGAATAGAAACGAGATCATGCACAGCGTCGCAACCCATCGGAGCTGCGGCGTGCGCAGAAGCGCCGAGACGTGTCGAGAATGCCACAGCTCGAGAGCCACCAGGGCCCAAATCAGGTAACCGGCCACCGACAGGGGCGTCGGCACGAGACCCGAAGCGAGGCGGGCGGAGCGCATGCGCGACGATAGCCGCACTGTGGCACGTGATTCAAGGCGGGGACGCGCGGTGACATTCATGATGCTCGGCGCGTGACCTCTGGCACTGGCGTCGAGAGGGCGGCCGTGCACAACATTGGGTTACGGTCGTCAGGAGAATGCAATCATGCACCTCGGAACGTTCTATCAATACTATTTCTATGCCATATGGCTTCTCGTGGTCGCCTTCTGGGTGGCTCGTGCCCGAGACGTGAAGGTTACGGCGCGGCGCCAGGCGAGGCTGCCGCGGGTCGTGAATCTGACGCTCATTTGCGGTGCAGCCGCGTTATTGGCCGGCCCGTTCGTTTCAGTCGCCTGGCTGACGGACCGCGTCATTCCCGTCACGCTGTGGAAGGAGTACTGTGCCGCCGGCGCCGGCCTGACACTGCTCGGTGCGCTGCTCATGATCTGGGCGCGCATTCATCTCGGCCGCAATTGGAGTTCCGTCGCCGCCGTCAAGGTTGACCACGAACTGGTCACCGACGGCCCCTACCGATGGATGCGCCACCCGATTTATTCAGGGTTGCTCCTGGCCTTCATCGGAACGGCTCTCTCCATCGGACAATGGCGGGGCGTTCTGGCCGTCGCACTGGTACTCGTCGCGTTCCTGCAGCGGATCGTCATCGAGGATAAGTTCATGCGCGAGGAGTTCGGGGCGGTGTACGAGTCCTATGCCCAGCACGTACGCGCATTGGTGCCGTGGGTGATCTGATTCGCCGTCGTCCGATGCCGGCGCGCGTACCGGTTCTTCGTGGGCTGAGACGCATGGATGAGCGCCGTGACGGGGCGCACTCCGAGTGATGGATGCCCGGCCAGCGTGTACTTGGTCCCGGCCATCGGGGTGCAGTCTGGCGCTGTACCGGACCCGATCGGAGCCTGCGCGCATCGGAGGGAAGGCTTGCGGCCGCCGGCGAGCAAGGGCGGACACATCCGCAGGGTCAGCGTCACGACACCGCCGACTCCGCGATTCAGGGATATCTCCTGCACCCCCGCGTTCACCCGAAGTCCGAGAATCGCAGCCCAGCACCGATCCGACGTCTTTGGAATCGGCGGTCCGCCGACCTGCTAGCCGCCGCATAGCCTGATGGTCAGGACAGCGTGGTGCGGCGGCATCACCTTTGCGGCGAGCGGGCGAACCGGACGGTCACTTTTGGCGAGATACCGATTGAACCACGCAAGGGTCGGCTGCGCGAGCTGCTGGTAGGCCAACGCCATCCGCACGTGCCCGAGCCCGGGATACATGCTCAGCTCGGAATCGGGGGTACGCGCCGCGAGCTCGTGCGCAGCTTTCGATCCGATGATCTGATCAGCGCCGCCTTGCAGGTAGAGTACGGGTGCGCGGATGTCGGCGACGGCTTTGATCGGGGCCGCGTCGGCCAGGCTCACCTCGGCCATGCGTCCCGCGGCCCGTTCCGCCGCCCTCCAGGAACTCGCCGGGATGAAGTGCGCGTACCAGATGAAATGGTCGGCAAATCGCGGGATGACCGAGGTGGCGCGCGCGTAGGGGGAAATCGCCACGACGGCCGCGAGATGCGCAAGATGCGGCGCAGCGAGCAGCGCGGTCGCCGCCCCCAGCGAATCGCCGAGCAGACCCAGACGCCCGCGGATCAGACCCTGCGCACGCAAGGCGGTGACCAACTGGACGAGATCTTTCGATTCGATCGCCCCGTAGGTGACATACCGCCCGGTGGACCGCCCCTGCGCACGCAGGTCCACCAGGATGCTCTGGTACCCCGCCCGTCCCAACAGCAGCGCCCATGGCAACATCGAGAACATCCCATTGCCGTCTCCGGGCAACAGGATCACCGTGCCTTTCGGCGGTCGGGTGCTGCGCAGCTCGGCAATCGAGGCGCGGTAACGCTGCAGAATGGCCGCGGGAACAGCGCCAGGGAGAAGCGAAATGCCCCCTGGCGTCTGGCCGCAAGTGCCTTCGCCTGCGCATTCGTCATATGGTGTTCGCGGAGCCACTGCATCCTCCACACTCGACCCGATGACGCGAGGAGGGTCCGTTGTGCGTGGCCGGTGAAATAGGTCGTCTCGCAGCGTCCGCCGTCCGTCTTGCCGAACTTCATCGAATAGCGCCCGGGTGGAACGACGGCGACTGCGAGGCGGGCGGGCGGGCGGCGGCCCGACCGCCGCCATGCGCCGCTCAGCAATATACGCGTCCAGATCCTCTCGGAAGAATTCTGACGCGGCACGATTCTTTTGGGCCAGATCCTGCAGGAAGCTGTCGCGCTGCGGCGCGACGATCTTCGGCGCAATAACCGACGCGCATCCGCCGATCAACGCAGCGGAACACAGCATGGCGAAGACCTCTGCACATCCTTGCGGTGTTCTTCTTCATTTGCTGCGAGGGTAACATTAAATTACGCGCAGAGAACACGGTCGCATCCGGCAGGGATCGATGTTGAGGAGCGAGGTTCCCGGTCAGGAATGAGGCAGGGTGCATCAGGGCTGGTGGACCGGAGAACGGCGTCAGATCCGCGTACGTCCTCTGCGAGCGGATGAATCAGGTTGATTGCAGTCGGGGCAGCACTCGGGGCGGCTGGTGCCGAGCCGCCGGGTTTTGCGAAACATCCTTGCGGAAACCCCGCACCCGACATGAACGGCGAGTGGCTTACACTGCGGCGCGGATTCACAGCGTCTCGCCGCCGCGGCGGGGGAAAGCCAAGGCATGAGCGAAACAGGAACACGGCGCCTGCGCAGCATCACGTCGGACGCCCGACTGAACGGGTTACGGAACGATCGAGAACACCGATGAGGCGATGCGAAGCGCGGCGGGGTCGCCTGCGCCTGAGGCCAAGCGGCGCACGGTGGGCGCCGGTCCTCCTTGCCGTTCTGGCGGGTATATTCAACGCCACGGTCTCGGCCGAGCCGGTTCCGGACACCTGTAGGATTCACTACCCGAGCGATGCGCGCATCCCGTGGACGTGCCTGCGCATCCGACGCCAGACGGACGTGAAACAGCTGTTTGGCAGGCACTGGCGAGGCGTTCTGCGGTTCAACCGCATCGACCGGCGGCACATCTACCCAGGCGTGCGCCTGAAGGTTCCGAAAGACCTCGCTGAAGTCGCCGATTTCACGCCGCTGCCGCGGAGGTATCCTGCGGCCGCCGGGATCCCCAAGTTCATTCTCGTCGATCTCACCGAGCAATTCCTCGGCGCATACGACAACGGCAAGCTCGCGATGTCGTTCCCCATCACCTCTGGCGATAACGCCGTTGCCGAGCGCCGTACGCCGGTCGGAACGTTCCACATCACAGCGTATGACCGCCTGCACGTCAGTTCCCTCTACGACCTGGCGGATACGAACAAGCCCTACCCCATGCATTACGCGCTGCGCTTTCTCATCACGCTCAGCGGGGTCGCCGTCTGGATCCATGGCCGGGACGTTCCGGGGTATGCCGCTTCGCACGGATGCGTCGGGCTCTACGATGAGCAGATGCAGAAGACGTACTACGGCACCCCCCGCGATCCGATCCTGGAGGATGCCCGTACACTCTATGAGTGGGCTATCGCGCCGCATCCGGACGACGGGCGGTTTCACACGCTCTCGGACGGCCCGACGGTCGAGATCATCGGACAGGCCCCGAACTTCCCGTCCCGCGCGGCCAGGGTTGCGTCCAAGACTGTAATGGCTCGGCCTCCCTCGCCCGCCAAGCCTGGGTGCGGTCCGTAACGGCCGCATGGCGAGCTGCGAGTAACCGTCGCGCTCAAGACCAGGCGGCACCGGGGTTGCGTTGCGGCCGATCGCCCCCAAGTCGCTTCCATCGAACATGATACCGTCGGCGACGTAGGAGTCCGGCGGATCGACGCACCGAGCGCGAGCGACCCTGCGGGACACGGGGGGACCGGTCCGCACTAGGTTAAGATACCCATCGCCGCCTACGATGCGGCGTTGAGGACACGCGCGAGAGCGCACACCGGCTGGGGATCTGGCCGAGGACTCGGGGCGGTGGGCGCGGACATTCCAGTCCGCATCCGGCACGAAGTCATCGTGCCGCCTGCAATCCGATCGACAGAGGAGCCGTCGCGCCGACGGCCCTGCGGGGCCGCGGCGGACGCGAACCTCTTGAATTCAACTGCGACGAACGAGGCGCACAGAGCGGCCATGACGAAGTCCCGACCCCACACGCGGCACGCCGCTCTCTGGAGCGCCGCGATGCTGTTCGCCGGCGCGCTGACCGCTCACGCGGCCGCTGTCGCACCGCCGTCCAGGCTGCAGCTGGCGCAGCGCATCCACGCCCAGGCGCCGAACATCGGCATGGCAGCAATCACTACCTCGCTCGAAGCGTACTTTCATGTCCGCGAAGAGAAGCTCACCGACAAACCGCTCGTGACGATCGTCGATTACTCGGTGTCGTCCGCACATCGGCGACTGGCGGTCGCGGACGTCGAGAGCGGCAAGGTGCTCTTCTACACTTACGTCGCCCATGGCAAGGGCAGCGGACTCACCTATGCCACCCACTTCTCCAATCGTCCTGGCACCGACGCCAGCAGCCTTGGGGTATTCCTCACGGCCAACACCTACTACGGTGAACATGGATATTCCCTGCGGCTGAAAGGGTTGGACCCGAAGTACAACGGTGACGCGTACCAGCGCGACATCGTCGTCCACAGCGCATGGTACGTCAGCAAGACGTTCGCGCTGGCACACGGCCGCATGGGCCTCAGCTGGGGTTGCTTCGCGCTCAGCCGCAAGGTGGAAAGCGCCATCGTGCACCTGATCCAGGGCGCGACGGTGCTGGTGGGCTATTACCCGGACCCCCGGTGGCTGCATTCCTCGGCGTTCCTCAAGACGAGCGGCTGACGACCCCGCGATCGGACCAAGACTGACCGATGGAGCGAAGAATCACCGGTTTCCATACCGATGAGCACGGAGACTGGGTTGCGGATCTGGAGTGTGGACACACGCAACACGTCCGACACAATCCACCCTGGATCAACCGCCCTTGGGTCGTTACGCCACAAGGGCGTGCGCAAACGCTCGGTAAGACGCTCAACTGCAAGACCTGTGACGAGACGGGTGCGAGCGTCTCGACGTAGCGCACGAACTTCGAGCCGGCTCATGCCGATGGGACGCCCCGAGATCTCGGGGGAGAAGTCTCGGCGTGCGGGTCGGTCTCCGGCTCCGGCTCCGGCTCCGGCGCCTGCATCTGCACCCGCGTAATGGGTAGCGCCAGCTGTCCGCCGTGCTTGGCGATGATCTGGGCCGCATTGAGCAGAACATCCTCCTGAACATCCAGGGATTCGCCCCACTGCACCGTTCCGGCGAAGCAATAGATCATGATGTCGAGGGAGTGAGTGCCGTAGTTGGTGAAATTCACCATCTGGCTCTGGCGATGATCAATCCCTGGGTGATTCTGCAGGTACGCCCGCAACTCTTTCAGGATCGCAGGCAAACGATCGATGTCGGCGTAGCGCAAGGGGATGGTCTGTTGAATTCGCCTGGCCTGCATGCGCGGCGGTGTCTCGACCACGTACGTATTGAAGATATAGTTCGGAACGTAATACGGACTGGTATCGAATCCCCGCACGCGTGTCGAGCGCCAGCCGATGTGCTCGACGGTCCCGGAAATGTTCATCGCCGGCAGGGTGATCCATTCGCCGATTTTGAATGGCTTGTCGAGATAGACCACCATGGCGCCGAAGACGTTGGACACGACGCCCTGGGCGGCGAACCCGATCGCGATTCCTGCGACACCGCCCACCGTGAGCAGACTGTCGATCGGGAAGTGCAGCGCGCGCAGCACCATGAGCGCGGTCAACACCAGCAGCCCCAGTCGGGCCGCCTTGCCGATCAGGTCGTAGATCATCGGATCGAGTTCGTGTGCGCGCGGACGTCTGAGGCGCGGATACACCTCGAGCAGATTCCAGACCGCCCAGGCGACGACAAGGATGATGGCGGCCTGCAGCGACGGCCCGAGCGCGTGCGCAAGTGCGCGCGCATGAATGCGCTCGTTGACCAAAACGGCGATGAGGTACGTGCCGCCGAGCAGAATCAGCGCCACCAGCGGCGAGAGCGTGGAGCGATACAGCGCCTCGTGCAGCGGTTCGGTGTGCCGCGCGGCGTGCGCGATCAACCGCCGGCCGAGTGCCCGCAGCAGCGCGGCGCACAGCATGCTGACCACGGCAACAAGGGTGGCATGTACCACCAGAGTCTGATACGAGCCGAACCATTTCGCAGGAATCATCGGCAAACCTCGACAGGTCACACCGCGGCCGCGGCGCCGTCACCTCGAGGCACGAGCGCTGCGTGCGCGGTTCTGCGCAGACAGACCGAGTGAGTCTCGCGCACGCGTCCAGCCGGTGCAAGGTAACGGGCCGGTTCGTCTCGGCGCGGCGCGACGAAACGTCGTGCTGCTGCGACGATGCACGGCAGGGACCGATAAGAGCGGCAGATCGGCGGCAAGCGCTTACGCGCGAAATCTCTGTGGCCCCCATGACCGGCAGACTTCGCCACATGAGAGCGCAGCGCAAGTGGACGCAATGCAATCGGTGCCGATCCGGCAGCGATGCTTATAATGAGCGCGGGGCAACGGCCCGTCGTTCGGGCACGCATGGGGTAGCGGCCTGATCGGCGCGACGGCTGCGGCTCTGGCATTCAGCTGCAGTCCGCCTACGGCACGCAGCGGTACCCGGTCCGATGACCTTCCGCGGCAAGACGAGGCAGTTCGTTGAGCGACTCAGACGCCATCCGCCCACGAGGCACGCCCTTCGATGAGATGCGCGTGCACGCCCTGTTCGAAGCATTCCTCGAGCGACTGCAGGATCGGGACGGCGGCCTGGCGTTGTACGCACTGCACGCGCCCGAAGCGCCGGTGCGATGCGGCGCGGGCATCGCCTCGGCGCGCTCGATGACGGCCGAGGCCTTCGCAGCTGCGCATCGGGAGGTCAGTGAGAATGGCGCGGCACAGTTACCCCGGTTCGTCGCCGGCCCGCTGCGCGAGCACCCGGCCGCCGCGCAGGAGCGGGTAGCGTGGTTCGAGGTCGAGGAGCAGCACACTCAGCGCCGGTTGTACGTTGCCCTCGGCGTGCGCGCCGCGGACGAGGAACTGCGTGTCGTGTGGTGCACGCCGTCCGATGAGATTCTGCCGTGGTCGTTCGAGGACGGACTGCTGCAGTCGCTCGCCGATTATCCGTGGCTGCGCCGGTGCGAGCCGGTGGCGGCGCGCGCCTTGCTCGATGCCGGGTATTTCCGGCGCTACTGGCGTCCGCCGCTGGCGATCTCGACGCTGCCGGATACCCGCTTCAGCTGCCAGATGAGCTCGGCATGTTGCCGCCACGACTACGAAATCACGTTGCCGCCCGAGGCGCAGCTACTGATCGATGCGCTGCCCTGGGCGCGGCTCGCGCCGCCACTCGCCGGTACGCGCCTGCCGGTGCGCACTGACGGCATGCTGCAGCTGAAATCGCCCGAGGAAACCTGTCGCTTCCTCGGCACGGACAGCCACTGCCGGATTCACCAGGCCCTCGGCCGCCAGCCGTTCGGCGCCTGCTGCGTCTTCCCGTTCTCATTCGCGCGCACACCGGAGGGGATCGCGGTCGCATTGAGCCCGATCTGCGGCAGCGTGCGCCGTGGCCTCGGCATCGCCCCGCAGGAGCGGATCGAGGATCTGCGTGAGCGGCTGGTCCACGCCGAACCTCGCTCGTGCGAGGTGTTTCGGCTCACGCCCGAGCGCGCCATCCCCTGGGTGCCGTTCCGGGACATCGAAAAGGGGCTGTGCGACTGTCTGGCAGCCGAAGATCTGCCGCTGCGCCGCCGGCTGTACGTCGGCGCCCGGCTGCTCGGGGCGCTCGCCGAGGGCAGTCCGATCGAGGTCGCCACCTGGCAGGACGAGCCCGTTCCGCCGCTGCGGGATGATCTGCGTGCCGCCATCCACGGCATGCTCGCTCGCCTGCTCGGCTGGAACCGCTCGGTGCTGCGCGAGCTGCCGCGGGAGATCCCGGCCGATCTGGCGCAGCGCGAAGCGAGCGATCCGGCGATGCTGGCCGCAATCCTGCGCAACACACTCTATTCCAAGGTGTATTCGTATCCGCTCGATCTGACCAGCGCGCACAATTACCTGATCGTGCTGTATCTGCTGGCCCTGCTGATGCAGCGCTCGAGCGGCGGGCCGCTGCCGCCGCGGATGTGGCGCGAACTCGGCTCGCTCGGCGTGCACGGCCTTTTGAAGACCATGCTCAACGAGGGCATGCCGGAGAACTTCCGCACCCTGCTCGGCCGCAGTGAATTCGGGGTGTGGCTGCTCGCAGCCTGAGCGCGCGCCGTCAGTGCCGGCCGGAGTGGCCGAATCCGCCCGCGCCGCGCGCACTCTCGTCGAAGGATTCGACCACCTCGAGCGCCACTTGCACCACCGGCACCACGACCAGCTGCGCGATGCGCTCGCCGGGCTGGATGATGAACGTCTCGGCGGCGCGATTCCAACACGAGACCATCAGCTGCCCCTGATAGTCCGAGTCGATCAGCCCGACGAGGTTGCCGAGCACCACGCCGTGTTTGTGCCCGAGACCGGAGCGCGGCAGGATCACCGCCGCCAGACCGGGGTCGTCCAGGTGCATGGCCATGCCGGTGGGAATCAGTTCCGCGCGTCCCGGTGCGAGCGCGAGCGGCGCATCCAGACAGGCGCGCAGATCCATGCCCGCCGAGCCGGCGGTGGCGTAGGCCGGCAGCGGAAATTCCCGGCCCAGGCGCGCATCGAGGATGCGGATCTTCAGCGGCCGCCCCGCCACGCCGCTCACGCCGACACCGTGCCCTGCGCCTCGCGCGCCTGGCGCGCCTCAGCGTAGGAGTTCGCGATCAGCTGCACCAGCTCGCGCGCCAGTGCGATCTTGGGGCCGGCGCCGAGGTCCCGACGCGCCTCGCGCCACAGCACGATCAGGTGATTGTCCTCGCAGTCGAACCCTTTGGTATGGCTGACTTCGTTGGCCGCGATCATGTCGAGATTCTTGCGCACCAGTTTGGCGCGTGCATGGTGTTCCACGGATTCGGTTTCGGCGGCGAACCCGACGACGAACGGCCGGTTCGGCCGGGCGGCGACGCTCGCCAGCACATCGATGGTACGTTCCATCTCGAGCTGCAGCCGCTCGCTCGTCTTCTTGATCTTCTGTCCGGACGGGTGCGCCGGCCGATAGTCCGCGACCGCGGCCGTGGAGATGAAAATATCGGCGCTGGCGACCTCGGCCTCGACCGCCGCATGCATCGCCTCGGCGGTTTCGACATCCACGCGCCGTACGCCGGGCGGCGTCGGCAGCGCCACCGGCCCGCTGACCAACACGACCTCCGCGCCCGCCTCGCGTGCGGCCTGTGCGACGGCAAAACCCATCTTGCCGGAGCTGCGGTTGCTGATGAAGCGCACCGGATCGATGCGCTCGCGGGTCGGTCCGGCAGTGATCAGAACGCGTCGGCCGCGCAGCGGTCCGGCCGCGGGCAGCAGCGCCTCGAGCCGCTCGGCGAGCTCGGTCGGCTCGAGCATGCGACCCTCACCGACCTCCCCGCAGGCCTGAGCGCCCTCGGCCGGACCGAGAATCTGCACGCCGCGCGCGCGCAGCTTCTCGATGTTGGCGACGGTCGCGGCGTTGGCCCACATCAGGCGATTCATCGCAGGCGCCACGGCAATGGGCGCGGCACTCGCCAGGCACAGCGTCGCCAGCAGATCATCGGCGCGCCCCTGGGCGAGCCGGGCGATGAAGTCCGCGGTGGCTGGCGCCACCAGCACCGCTTCCGCCCAGCGCGCAAGCTCGATGTGCCCCATGGCGGCTTCCGCAGCACTGTCCCAGAGGTCGGTGCGCACGGGCCGGCCGGAGAGGGCCTGGAAGGTGAGCGGACCGACGAACTCGCGCGCCGCAGCGGTCATGACCACCTGCACGTCAGCGCCACGCTCGCGCAGCCGCCGCACGAGCTCTGCGCTCTTGTAGGCGGCGATGCCTCCGGTGACGCCGAGCAGAATGCGTTTGCCTTGCATGTGTCCGATTATCCAGCCCGTCTCCCCGCGGACGCAAACCGCTCGTGCGCATTTGTGCACGAACCGAGAGGGTATTGCCCTGCCCAAGCCGCCCGCCGGGCGCGAGGATCGGGCGCCGCGCATCGGAGTTGCCCCATGTCACTGAATGCATCGGTCCCGAGACTCGCCATCCGCGACTGGCCGCGCACCGAACGGCCGCGCGAGAAGCTGCTCGATCGCGGCCCACGGGCGCTGTCCGACGCGGAGCTGCTCGCGCTGCTGATCGGTTCGGGAACGCGCGGCTGCTCGGCGGTCGAGCTCGCCCGCGGTTTGCTCGGCGATTTCGGCTCGCTGCGCGCACTGTTGCTCGCGGAGCGGTCCCGCTGGACGCGCAAGGGCCTCGGCCCGGCCCGCTATGCCGCCGTTCAGGCCGCCGTGGAGCTGGCGCGCCGGCACCTGCAGGAAGAGCTGCGCTCAGGCCTGCCGCTGACGACGCCGCAGGCCGCGTTCCGCTTCCTGCAGGCACAGCTGCGCGACCGGCCGTATGAGGTATTCTGCTGCCTGTACCTCGACAACCGGCACCGGCTGATTGCATTCGAGGAACTGTTCCGCGGCACGGTCGACTGCGCTCAGGTCCATCCGCGCGAGGTGCTGCGCCAGGCGCTGCTGCATAATGCGACGGCGCTGATCCTGGCGCACAATCACCCCTCGGGCGGCCTGGAGCCGAGCCCGGCGGACGAGGCCATCACCCGGCGGCTGAAAGCCGGACTGTCTCTCATGGACATGCGGGTGGTGGATCACGTCATCGTCGGCGGCAGCCACTGCTACTCATTCGCCGAGCATGGACTTCTGTGAGGGAGGCTTGCCGGAGCGGTGGACTGCTGGTATAAAGGCCGGCTCCTGCGGGCAGGTAATCCCTTCCCGTGCCAAGTATTTGATTTTTAAGGTCGTTGCATATGTCGCGCGTCTGCGAGATTACCGGCAAAGGGCCGGCCGTCGGAAATCGCGTCTCCCACGCGAACAACAAGAAGCGTCGTCGCTTCCTGCCGAACCTGCATACCCAGCGGTTCTGGCTCGAGACTGAGAAGCGCTGGGTGTCGCTGCGCATTTCCGCGCACGGCCTGCGCACCATCGAGAAGAAGGGCATCGATCAGGTCGTGGCCGACCTGCGGGCCCAGGGCATGAAGATCTGACGGTAGGAGCTCACCCATGCGTGACAAGATCAAGCTGCTCTCGAGCGCCGGTACCGGCCACTTCTACGTGACCACCAAGAACAAGCGCCTGCACCCGGACAAGATGGAAGTGCGCAAGTTCGATCCGGTGGCGCGCAAGCACGTCGCCTACAAAGAAGCCAAGATCAAGTAATCCTGCGGCCGCGGGCCTTCAGGCCCGCGGCTCGATCCCGCGCAGGTGACGGTGGGCCGAAATCCAGGCCCCGAGCCAGCCCAAGGCCATGCCGCCGCCGAACAGCGCGGCCAGTTCCCGTCCTTCGAGCCCATTCAGGGTGAACGCACTGCCGTAGAGCTGTGCCAGGTGTGCCACGGGCGCGCGCAGATCGAGCACCGCCCCTTCGAGCACCAGCCAGGCGAGCAGCGCCCCACCGAGGCCGTAGATCATCCCCGTGTAGAGGAAGGGACGACGCACGAACGCGTTCGAGCCGCCGACCAGCTTGGTCACCTCGATCTCGGCGCGCCGATTGAGGATCTCCAGACGGATGGTGTTGCCGATCACGGCGAGCACCCCGGCGCCAAAGAGAATCGCGGCGATCGAAACCAGCCGATGCAGCACCGCCAGCATCGCATCGAACCGCATGACCCACTGCGCGTCGAGCTGCACCATGCGCACTTCCGGCCAGCGCGCGAACGTGCGCTGCAGCTGCTCGAGTGCGGCCGCGGCGCTCGAGCGTGGCTCGGGCACGACGCGCAGCACGTTCGGCAGCGGGTTGCTCGGCAGCGCATCGAGCGCCGCGCCAAACCCGGAGTACTTGCGTAACTGCCGCAGTCCCTCGGCGGCGGAGATGACCTGCACGCTCGCGACGCCGTGGACCGCACGCGCCTCGACGGCCAGCTGGCGCGCCCGCGCGAGCGGCACACTGCTGCGCAGATAGATCGACATGTCGATCGCGCGCCCGAATCCCCCAGTGGCCGACTGGGCATTGCGCACCAGCATCCCGAGCGCCGCCGGCAGTGCCAGGGCCAGTCCGATGACCAGCAGCGTCAGCACCGTGGCGAGCGGCGCACGGACCAGACGCCCCAGCGCACCGAGCAGCGCCTGTGTATGCCGGGTGACGAGTGTGGCGGGTGTCATGGGCCCCTCAGCGGCTGGCGACGAGCGACGGCAGCGGATCGGCGCCGCCGGCGGTGAGCTGCCCGCCCGAGAGTGTGATCTCGCGGCTGACGAACTCGCGCACCACGTGCAGATCGTGCGTCGCCACCAGCACCGTCACACCCACCTCGCTGAAGCGTTTGAACAGGCGCATCACTTCGAGCGCCAGATCCGGGTCGAGGTTGCCGGTCGGCTCATCGGCCACGATGATCGGCGGCTTGCCGACGATCGCGCGGGCGATGCCGACGCGCTGCTGCTCCCCGACGGACAGCTCCACCGGGAGCATGCGCTCCTTGCCGAGCAACCCCACCTGGTCGAGCGCCGCACGGACCCGCTTGTCGATTTCCTTCAACGGCGCCCCGGCAACCACCAGCGGCAGCGCCACGTTATCGAAGACCGGGCGGTCGGCGAGCAACTTGTGATCCTGGAATACCATGCCGATCTGGCGGCGGAACGCCGGGATGTGGCGTGCATGCAGCCCCCCGATGCTGTGTCCGTTGACGCTCACCGTGCCGCGCGACGGACGCTCGAGGAGCGCAATCAGCTTCAGCAGCGTGCTCTTACCGGCACCGGAGCGGCCCGTGATGAACACCAGTTCGCCGCGCCCGACGAAGAAATCGACGTTGGTCAGCGCCTCGCGGCCGTTCGGGTAGCGCTTGCTGACGCGCTCGAACTGGATCATGCCGGCGCCTCGGCCCCTTCCCGGCGCGAGCCCTCGACCAGCGCGGCGGCAAACGCCTGCGCGTCGAATTCGCCGAAGTCTCCGGGTTGCTCGCCGATGCCGATGAAGCGGATCGGCAACCCCAGGCGGCGCGCAATGGCGATGACGATACCGCCCTTGGCGGTGCCGTCGAGCTTCGTGATCACCAGTCCGCTCACCCCCACCGCCTCGTGGAACTGTACCGCCTGCGCGAGCGCGTTCTGGCCCTGGTTGGCATCGAGCACGAGCAGCACCTCATGCGGCGCCTGCGGATCGCCGCGGTGCAGGACCCGCTTGATCTTCTTCAGCTCCTCCATCAGGTGCGACTGGCTGTGCAGCCGTCCGGCCGTATCCGCGATCAGCACATCGGTGCAGCGCGCGCGCGCGGACTGCAGCGCATCGAACACCACCGCGGCCGGATCGGCGCCGGCGTGCTGCGCCACGCAACTCGAACCGGTGCGCTCGGCCCAGACGCCGAGCTGTTCGATGGCGGCGGCGCGAAAGGTGTCCCCGGCGGCGAGCATGACGCTGCGCCCTTCGTCGCTGAAGCGGCGCGCCAGCTTGCCGATCGTCGTGGTCTTGCCCGAACCGTTGACCCCGACCACCAGGATGGTGAAGGGCTTGCAGGCCGGATCGATGCGCAGCGGCTGCGCGCTGGGCGCGAGGATCTCCTCGACCGCGGTGCGCAGCGCCGCGATCAGGGCCTCGACGTCAGCGAGCTCCTTGCGGGCCAGACGCTTGTGCAGTCCGGCGAGAATGAATTCCGTGGCTTCGACACCCACATCGGCAGTCAGCAGCCGCGTCTCGAGCTCCTCGAGCAGCTCATCGTCGATGCGTCGGCCGCGGAACAGGTTGGCCAGATCGAAACTGAGCTTGCCGCGGCCGAGCCGCTGCGTCAGGCGCTTCAGAAAGCCCTGACGTTGGGTCCCGCCGGCGGGGGCTTCTTTGGGTTCTCGTCCGAACATCACTGTGCGCTAGTGTATCGTAGCGGCCCGGTTCGCAGGTTCGAAAGACGGCCCTTGAGCATTCCGACCCAGACGCACCGGCGCGGCAGCGCCGCGCGGGTGCTGCGCATCATCGGCGGCGCGTGGCGGGGACGGCGGCTGCGCTTTCCGGATGCGCCCGCCATCCGCCCCACACCCGACCGCGTCCGCGAGACACTGTTCAACTGGCTCGCCCCCGCGGTGAGCGGTGCGCACTGCCTGGATCTGTTCGCCGGCAGCGGCGCGCTCGGCCTGGAAGCGCTCTCGCGTGGCGCCGCGCACGTGACGTTCGTGGAGCGCGATCGCAGCGCCGCACGCGCGATCGAGACCTGCCTGGCGGAGTGGGACCGCGAGCGGCGCTGCGACTGGCGCGTCGTCAGCGCCGATGCGGCGGACTTCCTCGGCGCTCCGGGGCGCCCGTTCGACCTCGTCTTTCTCGATCCGCCGTTCGCCTCCGGCATGCTGGCGACTGTCCCCGCGCAGCTCGAGCGCGGCGGCTGGCTCGCCGATACCGCCCGGATCTACCTCGAGTGCCCGGCCACCGAGCAGCCCGGGGTGCCGGCAAACTGGACGCACGCACGCGAGAAGCGCTCCGGGCAGGTCGGGTATCATCTGTATTCGCGACACAGGGGGATCGCCGCCGAATGAACCGTCAGGCCGTCTATCCGGGCACTTTCGACCCGATCACCAATGGACACCAAGATCTGGTGCGCCGTGCCGCCAGCATCTTCGAGCGAGTGACCGTCGCCATCGCCGCCAACCCCAACAAGGCCCCGATGTTTCCGCTCGAGGCGCGCGTCGACATGGCGCGACGCGTGCTCAGCGACCTGCCCAACGTGGCCGTGCTCGGCTACTCCGGACTGACGGTCGATTTCGCTCGCAAGCAAGGCGCGCACGTCATCGTGCGCGGACTGCGCGCGGTGTCGGACTTCGAATTCGAGTTCCAGCTCGCCAACATGAGCCGCCATCTGGAGCGGGACATCGAGACGGTCTTTCTGACCCCGCAGGAGCAGTTCACGTTCATCTCCTCGACGCTGGTGCGCGAGATCGCCGTCCTCGGCGGGGATGTGAGCGAGTTCGTACACCCGCTCGTCGAGGTGGAGCTGAAGAAGCGCCGCCTCCCCTGAACGCTCAGCGCTGGCACGCCGGGCAGTAATAGCTCGAACGGCCCTGCTGGACACGGTGGCGGATCGGCGTGGTGCACACGCGACACGGCTGCCCCGCGCGTTCGTAGACGAAGAGCTTCTGGCGGAAATACCCAGGCGAGCCGTCCGCACCGACGTAGTCGCGCAGCGTCGTGCCGCCGACGCGGATCGCCTGCGCCAGCACCGTACGCACCGCTTTGACCAGACGCGCCGCTTCGGCGCGTGTCACGCGGCGCGCTTCACGCCCCGGGCGCACCCGCGCGCGAAACAGCACCTCGTTGGCGTAGATGTTGCCGACGCCCACCACCAGACGGCTGTTCATCAACAGCTGCTTCACCGCGAGCCGTCGGCCGCGAGTGAGCTGCCAGAGATAGTCGGCGGTGAACGCGGCGTCGAACGGCTCGGGCGCCAGATCGCGCAGCAGCCGGTGCTCGAGCGGATCGCCTTCGACATAATGCAGACTGCCGAAGCGGCGCGGGTCGTTGAAACGCACGATCCGCCCCGAATCCAGGCGCAGATCGTACTGATCATGCGCGCGCCGCGGCTCACCGGCGTTGAGCACGCGCAGCGAGCCCGACATGCCCAGGTGCACGATCAGACTGCCGCGCTCGAGCGCGATGAGCAGGTACTTCGCGCGCCGCCCGACCGACTCGATGCGCAGGCCCGCGAGCGTCCCCGGCAGCGTGCGCGGAATCATCCAGCGCAACCGCGGCTGGTACAGCTCGAACGCGACGATGGTCTTGCCGAGCACGTGCGGCTCGATGCCGCGGCGCGTGGTCTCGACTTCGGGAAGTTCCGGCATGGGCACTCGCAGCCGGGCGCAGGCCCGCAGCGGGACGGGGGACGTCCAGCGTAGCGGGCGGGCGCGCCGGCCGGAAGAGGCGCCGCGCTACCCGGCGCGGCGGCGCGGCAGCATGCGCCGCAGCACCGAGTCGCGCATGACGTAATGGTGCATCAGCGCCGCGGCGGCATGCAGGCCGGCCACGATCACCAGCAGGTCCGCCAGGTCGCTGTGGGTCTCACTCACGGTGTGGATGACCCCCGGGGTCGCAAAGGCGGGCCGGTGGAAGGTGAACCAGTCGAACACGTGCAGGCCGTGCACCCAGGCCCGCGCGATGCCGAAGCCGACCGTGAGCACGAGCAGCAGGTACAGGCCGTAATGGGCCCCTTTCGCGACCAGGTTCAGGAAGCCTTCATCGGCCGCCGGCAGCCGGCGGCCGGCCGAGGAGCGCCAGCCGATCCGCACCAGAATGACGACCCCGACCAGCAGTCCGAGCGCCATGTGCACCGACAGCGCGGTCAGGCGCGGCGCGCCCTTGGGGAAGAAGCTCAGCGACTGGCCAAGTGCCCAGAGCGCAATCACGAGCAGGGCTGTGAGCCAGTGCAGCAGGATGCTGAGGCCGTCGTACTTCAAATCAGAATGTGCCGTCGTCGCCAAGTCGGTCCCCTTCATGCTGCTATGGCCGATGAATCGCTCGCAAGGTGGAGTGCCGGGAGCTTAGCCGGCGGCACTCAAAAGTTCCTGAAAATTGACACATTTCGAGCATTGCCCGCCACCGCAAATTCGGCTTAATCTTGATCTTGATACACGGCTGTCCCA
>JAJZSQ010000197.1 GCA_021849615.1 Pseudomonadota bacterium | reverse complement strand
GCATGCCACCGGCGGGAGCGGATTTGAACCCCCGCCGGGGTCCGCCTAGACTTCCGCACTCCTCATCGCCACTCACCGTCAGGGCCGCACATGCACGGGTCATTGCTTCGGCTTTACGCGCACGAAGATCAACGCCACCACGGCAAGCCGCTGTGGGAGTGGCTGCTCGAGCAGGGCAATCGTCTCGGCCTGCAGGGCGGCTCGGCCTTCAAGGCGATAGCGGGCTTCGGCCGGCACCATACGCTGCACGAGGCGCGCTTCTTCGAACTCGCCGGCGCACTCGCCGTGCAGGTGGAGTTCATGGCCACGGCGCAGGACGCCCAACAGCTGCTCGACCTGCTGCACCGCGAGCAGGTGGCGCTCTTCTACGCGCACATCCCGGCGAACTTCGGGCTCATCGATCCAGCGCAGGACGCAGCGCCGCGGCTCGAAGCGCCGCGCTGAGCGCAGCGCGCGCGAGCGCTCAGCGCACCACCAGGCTCAAGAGCAGGGTGTGTGCCCCATTCCAGATGATCTGCGCGCCGATCGCGAGCAGAATGAACGCGGTGAGCCGGATCATGATGTTGGTGCCCGTCTTGCCCAGGCGGCGCACCAGCGAGTCGGCGTACCGGTAGCACAGGTAGATGATCACGCACGTGATCAGCACGCCGATCAGATGCGCCACCGTCGTCGGCAGCAGCGCGCGCAGACCCCGCGGCGGATTCGCCCCGAGGGTCACGGCCACCGATATCGACCCGGGCCCGACGGTGAGCGGCATGGTGATCGGATAGAACGCTCCTTGCGTGACGCTGTCGCGGGTCGCCGTGCCGTTCGGCGCACCGTCGGTCTGCGTAATCGGACCGTGCAGGAGCGACCAGGCGAACGCACACACGACGAAGCCGCCCGCCACCTGCACCGCCGGAATCGACACCCCGAAGAAATCGAGCACGTAGGCGCCGATCAGGATCGAGGCGACGAGCAGCACGAAGCTGTTGAACGCAACGAGCTTCGCGGCGCGCGCCCGCTCCGGGGAGCTCAGCCCCGAGGTCATGGCGAGAAAGATCGGCGCCCCGCCGAACGGATTGATGATCGGCAGCAGCGCTGCGACCACCACGAAGATGACGTCGAGGTAATAGTGAATGCGGGCCTGGAGCATGCGGCGAGGATTCCACGCAGCGCCGTGCGGCGCCCGGGCGACAGTCTCGCGCGAGCGGCCCGCAAGCTCAAGCGCCCCGTACCGCGCACGCGCTCGCCACCGGCCAGAAACAACAGGGCCCGGACCTCGCGGTCCGGGCCCTGTCGGTCACGATGCGCCGCTCAGTGCTTGGCGTGCGGCGCCATGATCTTCGCCAGCAGATTCGGCGTACCCGGGATGCGCACCAGGTGCGGGTAGCGTGCGCCGCCGAAGTAGCTCACCTCGAGGGTGCGGAACCAGCCGTCCTTCGCGACGATGAAGCTCGTCGGCTGATGGTCGTGCTCGGCCTGCCCCATCACGTACTTCAGCACGCTCGGGCTGTAGCGCTGTCCATCCACCGACTCGATCTTCATCCCCGGCGCCATCCCGGCCTGCCACGCCGGCGAACCTTCGCGCACGTCGAGCAGCGCGCCGTTCTTGCCGATGTTGAACCCGTAGCTCAGCCACTGGTAGTTCATGCCAAACATCTGCTCCCGGGCGGCAATGAACGGATTGGGCTTCGCCGTGTACACGAGCTTCCAGCCCGAGCGCTTCAGCTCCCCGGTCGGCGGCAGCTTGGCCACCTCGTACACGTGCCGCTGGAAGAACGCGTGCCAGTCGTACGGCACCACTTCGTTCAGCAGCTTCTCGATGTCCGCACGGGTATACGGCTTGGTGATCGGCCCGGTGAACTTCGGCTGCGAGTACAGGTGTAGGAACGTATCGAGCGACTTCTTACCGTGCGACTGGGTGCGGATGATCGTATCGACATCGAGCCACAGCAGCTCGCCCTCGGTGTAGAAGTCCCCGGCCGTGCGCCGGATCGAGGGGTACTGGCCGCTCGCCTCGTAGAGGAACGGGGCTGCGGTCGTAAGATCGATCAACGGCTCGGTGTTGCGCCCCGGCTCATTCGCCATCGAGGAGTAGATCGAGGCGAGGTACTGCGGGTACTCACTCGGCTTGCGGATCCCGGCGCGGAAGGAGAGCAGATCGCCCAGGTACTGGTTCATTCCCTCGTACACCCAGAGCAGATCGGTGCGCTGCGGGATCTGGTAGTTGTCGGTCTTCAGGTCCCACGGCCGGCGGTACTTGCCGTTCCACGAGTGCGAGAACTCGTGCGTGAGCAGATCGCCGGCCGCCAGCTGCCACTTCGGATTGGTCATGAAATCCGCCGGCGCCCGGTCATCGCTCGACTGGTGGTGCTCGATGCCCTGGAAGCCGATCTTGTTCGACAGCGCGAGCAGCGAGTGATAGTTGTACCAGTGGCGCGTGCCGTAGAGCGCGAGCGCCTCCGGCGTCATGTTCTTGTACGCATCGAGGAGCTTCGTCGGAACGTCGAGGTCCTGCGGCGCATCGGCGAACATGTCGAGCCACTGATGCGCATCGCCCTTGTGCCACAGCAGGACCTGCTTGTAGTAGCGGCCCATGTCGAGCGGGGAGTCGACCACGTAGGTCAGCGGCTCTTCCTTGAAGTTCACCCGCTCGCCCACCCGGCTCGCCTGCGTGAGCGCAGTGCCGTAGCCCCAGCCCTTCGGCAGGATGATGCTCGCCTTGACGTAATAGTGGTGGTAGTTGATGTTGTTCTGATAGAACAGCACGCGGTTCCAGTTCACCACACCGACATTGGGAGTGGACATCACATCGGGCGAGTTCATCAGTACGGTGAACTGCACGTCGATCGCGTGCACGCCCTCGGGCACCGTGACGTGGAAGGCATACATGTCGACCTTGTCGCGGTGCCAGGCGAGCGGCTTGCCGTTCGCACTCACCTTCAGCTGCGAGATGTCCGCCAGCGGTCCGGTCGGACCGTGCTCGCCGGGGATCCACTTCGGATACACGAAGGTGAACTGCCCGGGCTGAACCGGGATGCTCATCGTCGAGGTCATGAACCCGCGCGCCGCCGTGCTGGCATCCAACACGAGCGTCTCCGGGTTGGACTGCGTGGCGAGCGGCACGGCATTGGCGTTCGGCTCGGGAATCAGGCCGGCGGCGTTGGACGCCGCGCACACCCCGAGCGAGGCGATCGCCAGCATCGAACAAATGGACTTGGACTTCACGGTGACCCTCATTTCATTGTGTGCGATCCGCCGATACCGTCCGGCAGATGATCTGCGCAGCTTACTTCGGTTGCCCCGAGCGCGCCACCTGCGACAGATCGCGCCACCAGGCCAAGAGCGCGCCTGGGCGGGGTTCGCGGCGGTGCACGGCGCGGCAGAAGCGGAGGCTGCGGGCCGGCATCACCGGCCGGCACGCCCAGGATTTTTCCCCACGCGCCTCGCGTTCGCGCGTCGCGCGAGAGCGCCTGTCAGAAGCAACAGGGCCCGGACCTCGCGGTCCGGGCCCTGTCGGTCACGATGCGCCGCTCAGTGCTTGGCGTGCGGCGCCATGATCTTCGCCAGCAGATTCGGCGTACCCGGGATGCGTA
>JAJZSQ010000046.1 GCA_021849615.1 Pseudomonadota bacterium | reverse complement strand
CGTAGCGGACAGGCAGGCTCAGCTCATCTGTGACCTGCTGGACCAGGGTCGACTTGCCGACCTGGCGGGGGCCTGCGACGACGTGCAGGAAGCGGCGCGGCTCGGCCAACCGCTCGGCCAGCACAGCGGCTTGTGGACGTCGGAACTCGGCCTGTATTTTGCTCACGTCGTTGAGTATTTTTACTCAATGATGTGAGCGGTGCAACTGACTGCAAACTCACCCAATCCTCGCGACTGAGCCCTTTGCTAGAAACCTTGACTAGAATCCCGGCCAAAGCCTCTGTTTAGCAAAGGCGAAAGCCTATGTTTTGCTTGACTTTTCGGCCACTCTGCGGCGAAACGGCTTCTCCGGGATTGGCTTTCTTTGCTCAATATCGACCCCTGACCCGCGTCCGCCATACTCGTGCGGCTGCCGCGACCGCGTTGTGCTCGCCCGCCATCCCGTTCAGGCCAGGCGAGAATCGGCGACGCCCTGTGGAAATCGGCTCGATGTGGTCAGGGTAGCGGCCTGAGGGCGTCGGAACTCGGTTTTGCTTTTTGCTCACATTATTGAGTATTTTTACTCAACCATCTGGCCTGCGCACCATACTGCGAACTCATCGCGGCCATGGCGCTTCGCAGTACGCTGCGCAGTTCCAGGGCGCCCGCCAGGAGCGCGACCGCCTTGGAAGGCGCTGTAGCAATCCCCGTAGCTACCGTGGCGCGGAGCTTCGGAATAACCTTATAAATCTAATAGATACGCTCTTCCGCCGCGAGCAGGTGCTGAACGCCGGATCGCGTTCAGGGCTGTCGATGGGTGTCCATCGTCATCCGGAATACCAATGCTTCTGGCCGCGAATAACCAGTTCTATCCACCGCCTGATCGGTTATCCGGGCGCTAGCCTGGTAGCTGAGCGGTCACTCACCCTGTTGTTGCGATTCGTCGAACGAGGTGGCGTGCGACGCACTGGGGGGGCACACCGTCTGGTGCAAAGCATTGCGCAGAGCCTCAAGAAAGTCCGGAACATCGCCCAGTGGCGCTCGCTTGGAACTCTTCGCCCGTCGGCGTGCCAGCCCTTGGGCGAGCGGTCGGCTGAAGACTTCTTCGGCTGCGATGCCGTCGCCGCACGCGAGCAGTGTACATTTCACCTTAGGATGACCATGCACGATGCCCGCACCGCTGCGCGTCTTCCGGTCCAAGCCGACCGCCCATGTCCTATCCATCCGCTCGCCATGCAATTGACGTTCGACGACGGCCCGGGTCCCTCGACCCGAGCGTTGCTCGATGCACTCGCCACCGCCCGCTGCCCCGCGACATTCTTTGCCCTGGGGTGCCATCTGCGGACCGACCTGGCCGTGGCGGTCCGCATGCTCCACGAGGGCCACACTCTCGGGAATCACACGTTCTCGCACGCACCGGCCGGCGCCCTCAGCATCGATGCGCTGATCGATGAAATCCACCGGACGGATCGGCTCATCCGGGCCGCATATCGGACGGCCGACCTGCGACCCCCGGACTCGATCCCACTGCGTCTTCCGTACGGCGTAAGGCCTGGCGATCGCCGGCTGAGCGCACTGCGACAACTCGGACGCTCTCACGTCGGATGGACGGGGCTGTTCGAGGACTGGCTCACCCGCCCCGCCGCACAGCTCGCCACATCGATGCGCCGCCACATCGTCGAGCAACGGGCACGCGGCGAGGCTGCGACACTATGCCTGCACGACGGATCGCCGCGCGGCGAGACGCGCGACGCAACCGTCCAGGCCGTCCGGCTGCTGCTGCAGGTCTGACTAGACCATCCAGGCAGACTGCGGCGCACACTGCAATTTATTCCAACATCCGAGAAATCCGACGCCTGGCGCCAATATCCATAAACCGCGCTGCGCCGCCTCGAGATGCATCAGGACCTGATCGACACAGAAGAGCAACACCATCGCCTCGCATCGGGCGCGCAGCCATCCGACAGCGGTGGCAGGGGCTGCCTCAGCGTACGCCCGCAAGCCCTGCTCCCATCGCCAGGCATCGAATTCAAACTGTTCCTCTGCTGTCGTGCAGCGGGAGAACGTGAAGAGCGCGAAGGCCGTTTCGAACAACTGCGCTCCGGCCCCGACATCATCGAAATCGATGATGCCGCGAACCTCAACGCCGTCAAACAGGACGTTACCGGGATGGAAATCCCCATGCAGCCAACTCATCGGCCCCGGAACCGCGCTCGCCACGTCCGCGAGCCGCTCCCCGATCCGCTCGAGCATCCTCTCGTAGGCACCATTGATCTCGCCGGGCATCTGCGGCGGACTGCGCCGCACCACGCGCCGGTGCCGCTCCAGCAGCCATCGGACGGGACTTGCGCGTCGCACCGGCAAAGCAGCGAGCGCCGCGTGCAGCCCGGCCAGGGCGCGCATCGCAGCACGTGTTCCGCCCGGCGCATCGGCGGGGAGTTCGGCGCGTCCGTCAATCCACTCGAACAGGTGCAGCCAGGACCCCTGCCCCGTTCGCACCCCTGGGTGACCGTGCACCGTGGAGCGCAGGCGCGGGACTTCCGGGCAGGACGGCGCCCCGCCCAGCGCGCGCAGCACCGTCTGCTCGCGGCGCAGTTGCGCGCGTGACTTTGCCGGCCAGGATGCGCGCACCACGAATAGACCCTCGCTGCAGCTCACCCGAAAGCTACTGTTGACATGACCGGCCCGCTCAGGCTCGATCTGCACCTGCCGAAGACCCCAATGCGCCTGCAGAAGCGGCACAAGCATCGACTCGCGGATCCACCGATTGGCGTACACCGTCATGTCAGAACAACCCCACGCGCGCATGCATGCGCTCAGCGTCGAGTGGCTCACTCGGGCCGCCGAGTTCGGCCACCTCTTTCAGAACCGGTGGCTCGGCGAGCGCTTCTTTCATCTGCCGGGCGACATGCTCGCTCTGCAGGAGCTCATCTGGCAGCACAAGCCGGCCCGCATCGTGCAGACCGGTGTCGCCGCCGGCGGCGGCGTGGTCTTCTCGGCCTCGATGCTGGAGCTGCTCGGCGCCGACGGGAAGGTGGTGGCAATCGAACCGAACCTGCGCCAGACGGTGCGCGAACGTCTCGCGACACATCCGCTGGCGCGGCGGATGCGGCTGATCGAGCGTCTCTCCAATGCGCCGGACGTGCTGCGTGCGGTACATGCCGAGCTCGGTACTCATGCCCCGGTGATGGTGATTCTCGATCTCAATCCTACGCACGCACATGTCCTTGAGGAGCTGAGGCAGTACGCCGGACTGGTGAGCCCGGGAAGCTACTGCATCGTCATGGACACCATGATCGAATACCTGCCGGCAGCGCTGTTCACTGGCAGGCCGTATGGACCGGGCAACAGTCCCGCGAGTGCCGTAGCCACCTTCCTGGGGGAGGATGCACGCTTTGCCGTCGATCGGGACATCGAGAACCACGTCCTCATGACGCTCTGCCCGGGCGGCTTTCTGCGGCGAGAGCGCTGATCAGCCGCGCAGCCTCGTCCGCACCGTCGCGGCGGTAGCTGGCCCGGATCGCTTCGAGTCGTTCCCGATGCGCCCCGACGCTCAGCAGCGACCCCACAGCAGCGGCGATATCCTGACACGACGCCTCGCGCAGATCCAGGCGCCGCCCCACACCGGCACGCTCAATGAAATACGCCTGATGAAACTGGTCGTTGCACAGCGGCGAGATCAGCAGAGGTACGCCACAGGCCAATGCCTCCATCACAGAATTCGCGCCCCCGTGCGTGATGAACAGGCGTGCGCGGCGCAGCAGCGCCAGTTGCGGCGCATAGCGAACGATCACCGTTCGGGCATCGAGCGCCGTGCGAGTGAGCGAGTCGGCCAGCTCCCCGGCCGAGAGCACCAGTTGCAGCGGCAGGTCGCGCAGCGCCGCGGTGACTTTGGCGAACAATTCGGGTTGATGGTAAATCTGACTGCCGAAGGACAGGTACACCAGAGGTAGCGCAGCGTCGAGCCGCGCCCACGGAAATTCGCTCTCGTCACCGCGAATCGTCGCCGGCAAGGAGGGTCCGAGAAGAGTCACTCCGACCGGCGGCGGTCCGACCAACGCCTCAGTCGCGAACACCATCGTCAAGTACGGCGAGAGCACGTCGCAGCCGCGAAAGTGCGCCGCAACACCGAATCGCTCGAACAGCGCACGTCGAGCCGGAAGGAGCTCGCGTACGGTGGCGAGCAGCTCGGAGTCCAGCGCATCGGGTAATACGGGGTTCAGTGAGTTCGACAGCGCCACCCAGCGATGACCTTCCCGCTCGGCAGCGATCGCCGCGGCGTAGCACAGCGGATCGATGACGATGACGTCGGGCCGCCAGTGGCGGATGGCGGCGCGCAGCGCCGGCACCTCGTCGGCCACACGGTCTATGAGCAGCTCTCGAATCCATCGGCGCAGCCAAGCTGCATCGCGGACGCTGGCGGCAAATTGCGCGCCACGCCGCAGCGCATGGTGCCGCGGCACAGCGGCCGCTCCGAGCTGCAAGAAAGGACCGGCACGCCGCAGCTGCGCGCCGAGGGACTGCGCGCCATGGAAGGCCACCTCCAGACCGTGGGCCTGCAGGCGCTGAGCAGGTCCAATGCAGGGGTTGAGATGGCCTTGCTCGGGCAACACACAGAACAGGACGCGTCTCATGGCAATGTGACTTCGTAGTGCTGCGCCCAATGGACCAGCGCAGCGCTGCGAAACAGCACCGCGCGCTCGCGCTCATCGAGCGGCGCGGGATGTTCACAGCGGCGCAGCAGCCGCGGGACATCGAGGATGCCCGCGACGCGCTCATGCTGCTCGATGAGCAGCCGGCGGGCGATCCGCCGCAGCCACTCTCCGTTGCCTTGATCCTTCGGTAGCGCCGATTTGCGCCGACAACGGATCGACTCGGGCACTAGGCCGCGCGCGGCCGCGCGCAGCATGGCCTTCTCACGCCCCTCACCGAGCGCGAGTTCGGCAGGCACGCGCGCCGCCGCCTCCAGCAACTCGGTGTCGGCGAACGGCACCCGCGCCTCCAGGCCATGGGCCATGCTGTGGATATCACCGTTGTGCAGCAGCCGTTGCAGCCAGCGGTGGCGAACCAGCCATTGGGTTGCGCGCACGCGCGCCGACGGCGTACGCCAGTGCTGGCCGGCACGCGCCGCGAGTTCGCGGTAGTGCGCTCCATAGTGCGCGAGCGGCTGGTGCAGCAGATCGGCGCGCAGGTACGGGTCCCCCGTCAGGCGCTCAAGCACGTGCATCGGATCGGCAGTGGCGTGCTCGTCGAGTAGAAAATGATAGCCGAAATGCGTCTCGTCCGCGGCGTCCCCGACCATGACAGCCTTCAACTGGGTCGCCGCAGCCCGCGCCAGATGATGCTGCGCAAGTTCCTGCTCCCAGGCCGGCAGCGCATCGTTGTGCATCGCGAGCTGTCGCAGGTCCGAGGCCAGACCGGCACGCGGCACCGCGACGATGTCCTGCGCCAGCCCAAGCAGCCCCGCAGCGGCTTCGGCGTGCGGCCGATCATCGGCGGTCACGATCACAGACTGTTTGTATGGGTAGTGCGCTTGCCCCTCGAAGCACACCGTGAAGCACTTCGGTCGCGCGCCGGCGCCGCGGGCGAGCGCGCCGATGAGCGTCGAGTCGAGGCCGCCGCTGAAAAACAGCCCAACCGGCACGTCGGCATGCAGCGTGCGCCGCACCGCTTCGCCAAGATGCCCGCGCAGAACTTCGGGGATCCTCCCGGGTTGCGCCACGAAGTCCTCATCCTCCGGCTCACGCGCCCAACGGGTGACGCGCACGATGCCATCCTGAAACGTCAGCACATGACCGGCCGGGAGATAGGACATGCCGGCGAACATGGGTTGCGCGACGCCGCTGAAATACGGTGCGACCAGATACTCCGTGACCGCCTCGAGATCGGCGCGCGGCGGCGCATGCAACGCCGGCAGAATCGCTTTGGCTTCCGAAGCGAACACGAATTCCTCGCCCTGGCGCAGATATACGAACGGTTTGACGCCGAGCCGGTCGCGCGCCGCGAAAGCACGCCGCTCC
Source organism: Pseudomonadota bacterium (assembly GCA_021849615.1). Classification (GTDB taxonomy): domain Bacteria; phylum Pseudomonadota; class Gammaproteobacteria; order Steroidobacterales; family Steroidobacteraceae; genus 13-2-20CM-66-19. The sequence goes on along the minus strand of JAJZSQ010000046.1, from coordinate 13,338 downwards.
CGAGTGTCCCAGACCAGAAATGCGAACATGCCATTGAACCGCTGCACGCACTCCTCGCCCCACGCGGCGTAAGCGGCGAGCACCACTTCGGTATCGCACCGAGTGCGAAATGGCCAGCCCGGGGCCAGCAGCCGGCGCAGCTCGGCGTGGTTGTAGATCTCGCCGTTGTACACCAGCACGTAACGGCCATCGGGACTCGCGAGCGGCTGCTCGCCGTGTGCGGCATCGAGCAACGCCAGACGGGTGTGCCCGAGCACTGCGCAGGCATCGCTCCAGAGTCCCTCGCCGTCAGGTCCACGATGTTTCAGCCGCGCTCGCATCGAGTACACCGCGGCGCGGCGCGAGTTCGCGGCCGCATCAACCCGAATCAAACCGGCCAGCCCACACATCAGTCTACGACTCCGAGCGCGTCCAACACGGCCAGCAGCGTCGCCCAGTGGACACGCTCGGCATCGTCAGTGAGCGCCGGAGGCGTCTCCCCCAAGCGCTGTGCGAGCGCACCGATGCGCTCTCCATCGAGCAGACCACCGAGCGGCAGCGGCGGCGTCATCGTCCGGCGCTTCGGGCCGGCCACCAGACGCGACGGCACGCCGTAGCGGGCGGCCAGCTCCCGCAAACATCGCTTGTCGGCATCAGGCGGGTAGCTGAGCAGGTGTGCGACCACGGCCGAATCGAGAAACGGCGCGTGCAGAGTCACTCCGGCAGCGCTGAAGAGCACGCGGGCGAGTGGCAGGTAGTCGGCCGAGCGGTCTCGGCCGAGCACCTGATCGGCACCGTCCCCGCTGATCGCCCACTCGATGCCATCGCGGCGCATCGCCTGAGCGAGCAGCAGCTTGGCAACCGGATGCAGGTTGTAGAGGGGCTCCTGGATGTGTGCCATCGCCTGCGGCAGCGCGCGGGTGAAGGCTTGCGCGTCAACCCGCACCACGATCGGCGTCACGCCCAGGCGTTGCGCGCTGTCGAGCGCCTCGGGCAGCTCCCCGTAGCCCGGGATGTCGGCGGCGAGGATATACGCGGGCACCTCATGTGCCCCGAGCGCGCGCAGCAGAGCGAGCAGCAATGCGCTGTCGAGTCCGCCGCTGAGCGCCAGCGCCACACGACGGCCGCGCTCGAGCGCCACACGCAGCGCTGCGCCGAGCAGCTCATCGAGCCGGGCGCGCGCCGGCATGATCGGGTCCTCGCGGGTGCACAGACCCTGAGCCGAGCGCAGCAGGACGTGACCCGGCGGAACCTCGTGCACACCGCGCACCACTGTGCGACCGCGGAGTCGGCGGCCGCTTCTGTAGCCTGCGACGGCCTGTACATCGATCGCCCAGTTCTCCTTCGGGCACTCGCGCAGCACGTCCCGCAGGCTCTCGCCCAAAGCCTTGCCAGCGTATTGATAAAATTGTCGCGTGAAGCCGAACGGGTCACGTCGCCAGAGGATCATTCGTACGCGGCTCGCTGTGCTTCGATCTGCGCACGGCGCAGCAGCCGGTGCGGCTGCATCGCAGCGTTCCCGCCACGGCAATGAAAGCACGCCTGAAGCGGCTCATCGCGCTGCAGGTACGTCAGCAGTTCCTCGCGCAAGCCCGGCCCACCGTGCAGCCGGACCCCGTCGCCTGAGAAATTGATGCGGCCGCGATGCAGCGTGTGCAGATGCGGCGGACGCGTACAGGTATAGAACACCCCGCCGCGAACCATGTGACAGCGTTCGCGAATCCAGCAATCGTGGAACACCCGCTGCGTTTCATCAATCCCGGCGCTTGAAGGATCGCGCGACATGTGCACGAATTGGTCCTGCATCTTCCAGTTCAAACGCACGTGGAATTGCGCGGCCCGGGACTCGATCTGCGCGATCAGCTGCGCCGATAGCCGCGGGCGCGGGTAACGTGAAATCGTCAGCGCATCGAGCGCCGACCAGAATGCGTCGGGCATCTCGCCGAGCAGCAAACCGTTGGTGGTGAGGGAGATCACCGGCGCGATCGCGGTTCGGCGCACACGCTGGAGGATCTCGAGCAAGCCCGGATGTAGCAGCGGCTCGCCACCGACCAGTTTGAAGACCGCCGGCGACAGCACCGACGCGCAACGCCGCACATCGCGCTCGAGCTCCTGCGGATCGGCACACCAGGGCGGCAGTAATGGCGAAAGCGAGCAGCACTCGGCACACGTGAGATTGCAGTGATCGACGATGTGTGCCTCCAGGGAGCGCGTCCGCACGCGACCGTCCTCGAGGCGATAGCGTCGATCGAGCGGCGGTGGGAAAACGTGGGACTTTGGCACACTGGACATCGTCGCTAGCCTCCTCCCGCCTCGACCGCGCGCACAAAGAACTCGGCAAGCTGCTCGCGCCGAGCGGCGAGCATCGGGACGATCTGCATTGCGCCCTGCAGCGCCACTGCGGAGCCGCTGCGACCGGCGAGCCAGCCCCGCAGCACCCAGTGTTTCAGCGCGTGCATCAGACATGCGGTATCCACCGCCCAGGGCAACCGTGCGGCACGCAGCGGACGCTCGCGCAGATAGGCTGAGAGGAACATCCGAGCCATGGCCGGGCGCTCGAGCGGCAGGTGATTCAGGCAGCGCACAACCTCGAATTCGCGCGGCGCCCCGATGGCCGCTTCCCAATCGAGGATCAAGGGCGGCGCAGCGGCGGCGAACAGGTAATTGTACTGGTTGTAATCATTGTGAATCGGCCACTGCGGATCGTCGTCAGGGAAATTCTCCAGGCAGGTGTGCATGCATTGCTCGAGCAAACGCAGACGCTCATCGAGGTAGCGGTGCAGGCGGAGCCTGTCGATCCCGGCGCCGCATGCCAGATGCGCCCGATCGGTCTCGATGGTCTGCTGCTCGGCGGCAAAATCCAGTGCGCGCAGAGTCGCCCGCAGGGTGACCAGGGCAGGCAGCGCAAGGTTCTCGAGCCGCAGGTGCAGCGCGGCCAGCGCTCGCCCGAGCGCCGCCCAGTCTGGAGCCGTGAATTGATCGTAGTGTTTGAATTCCCCGGCTTCCCAGCGGGTAAGTAGCACGACGCCCCAGGGACCCGTCAACACCGCTTCACCGGCGGCGGTCCTCAGAAGAGTCGGTACGCGGTACCGCGCATCGGTCGGCGCCGCAAGACGCTGCAGCAGCAGCGCTTCGTGCAGTGCCGCATCGTTGGCGGCGGCGTCGAACTGCTTGACGGCCACTTCACCGCGGGCACTATTGATGCGCCAGAGGCGTTCGCCGACGCGCCGAGGCGAGTCGCACGCACCCAGTGCATAGGCATCGGCCCACAGCGCGAGCGTTCGCGCCGCAAGCGCCACTCAGATCGCCTCCGCCGGGCCGTAGCGATACGGGTGTCCGGTCAAAAACGTGTTCGCGCCGACATAGCGCAACTTGTACATTGCCGGACGAAACAGCAACTGCGGCGTATTCTCGTGCAGTCCAAGCTGCGGATACAGTTCACGCGCGACGAAAAACGCGTTGTTCCCCATGTCATCGCAGCAGACGAGTTCGTACCCCTTGCTGCGCCCCAGGTGGTAGAGCGACTCCAAGCTCGCCCCGTAGTAGGTCGATCCGTCCCAGACGTGTGCCGCGTTGAAGCGCATGACCCAGCGTTCAGGGGGCGCATAGTAAGGGTTGTATTCGATGATGACGATACGCGCGCGGACCGTCTCGATCGCGCGCCACACCCAATAGTCGTTGCCGTCGATGTCGATAGACAAGAGATCGATACACGGCGGAACTTCGGCCGCGTGCAGGAGGTTCCCGATCGTATCGGGCTGCACCTGCGCGTGTGTCAGACGCACGGTGTGCGCGGCGCCGTAATGAGCCTGCAGGCGAGCGAAGCGATGGGCAGAGCCCTCGATCAGCATGCCTTGCCAACCTCTTTCGCGCAGCAGCAACGCGGTATTGCTGTTGCGCAATCCATCACCGGCACCGATGTCGAGACAGTAGCGATTCGTCGACTCGAGTCGCTCAAGAAGCCGCTCGAGAATCGCCTCCTCGCCCCCTTGGGCGTATAGGCTCCGCTCCAGGACACCGAAATCGAGTGCCGGATACCGCTCCGTCATGACAGGCCGATCGGAAATTGCTCTGTCGATGATATCGAACGGTGCGCTGACGCACTAGGGGCCCAGCAGCGGTGCGGGGCGAGGCCGTACAATGGCAGTGTGCGCGCCGGCGAATGCGCCACCCGAGTCGTCACGGAGAAGTTGTGATGCCGCTATCCGCGTTCCAGTACTTTCCGCTCACCCTACCGTTCGTACTCATTCTTGCCAGTGCGCTGGTCGTGATGGCGGTGCTGGTGGCATTGCGCCTGCTGCGTTACGCCTCCGAGTCGATGCAGATCAGCGAATTGGCGCTGCTCGTCATCCTCGGCCTCTCATTGATCGGCAGTTACGTCAACATTCCAGTGGCCTACCTGCCCGCACACCGCGTGATCACGGCCGATGAGATCCGATTCTTCGGCATGACGTACGTGATCCCCATGGTGCGCCAGACGCGGGCCACCGTTTTGGCGGTGAACCTCGGCGGGGCCGTGATCCCGGTCGCCCTGTCGCTTTATCTGGTGGTCAAACACGAGCTGTACGTACTCGGCGCGATCGCCACCGCGTGCGTCGCGGCGGTGTGCCATTTCCTGGCGCGACCGGTCCCGGGCTTCGGCATCGCCTTGCCGATTTTCGTGCCGGCCAGCGCGACGGCCATCATCGCCCTCGCCCTGACCCGCCGTCGCGCCGCGCCTCTCGCCTACATCAGCGGCAGCTGCGGGGTGCTGATCGGCGCGGATCTGATGAACCTCGGCACGGTGCGCGCCCTCGGCACGCCGGTGGCCTCGATCGGCGGTGCCGGTACGTTCGACGGCATCTACCTCACGGGCCTGCTCGCACTGCTGTACGCCGGACTGTCGCGCTACCTCACGAGATGAGGTGCGTTCAGCCATGGCCTGGATGCGGCGGCGGGTGTGGCTTGCGGTGGCGGCGCGGCAGCGCGCGTGGCGGCAGGGTGTGATAGCGCCTGTACGCCGGCAGGCTCTTGAACAGGTTGTCCGGTGAAGGTCCGCGCTGCCGGCTGGCACAGGTGACGCTCGACATCTGCGCCTGCTGTTCGAGCCGCGAAGCGTCGATCGGGGGTGGGCCGGAGACCACGTAGCAGTTGCCGCTGCCGCGGGCCACGTGCTCGCCCGTCTCGGTCCGGTAGGACTGGCGCCCCTGAGCGTGGATGCCCAAGGCCTTCGAGTGCAGCCCGCGCCGGCGGTGAGCGCCCGCGGGGAAGCCGATCACGACCCGGTGAGGACGGGAGCGCAGGACCGCCTGCACCGCCTGGCGAGCCGACCGGGCCCAGTTGATCGGCGGTGGAACGGCGATGGCCCGCTGCGCGCCCGGCAGGCGCAGCCTGATCGGCGCGGTGATCGGCGCGCTGGGGATGACGGCGCGGCGCAGCGTCGGGGGCAGGAAGCGCAGGGGACGGCGGCGGGCGGGCCTCAGGAGGACGGCGTGGATGCTGAGCGCGGTCGCGCCGGACCTCTGCACGCGGCCTGAGACCAGGATGAGCAGCGCGATGATCAGCGCATGGGCGGCCAGGACGGCCGCGAAGAGCAGGCTCCTTCCGGCATTGCGCGCGCGCTGCGCCTGCACTGCTCCCCCTTAGTCGGCCTCAGCGGTCCTTCGGGTGAGACAGCGGTCCGGCGACCCGGTTCCGGGGCAATCGCCTGCCGCAGGGTTCGAGGCCGCCCCCGCGCGCGCAAGCGGCCCGCCTGGCCGCGCCAGCGTCCTGGCGGACGCGGCGTGGATTACTTGGCGGCAGCAGCGCCAGCGGCGCCGTATTTCTTGCGGAACTTGTCGACGCGACCGGCCGTGTCGACGATCTTCTGCTTGCCGGTGTAGAACGGATGGCAGCTCGAGCACACTTCCACCTGCAGGTCGTGGCCCAGCGTGGAACCCGTCTTGAACGAGTTGCCGCAGGAGCAGGTGACCGTGATCTCTTTGTACTCGGGATGAATGGCGGCTTTCATAGTACGGTGACTCGAATCGGCGGTCGGCGCCGGCGGCGGGACGCGGCCGGCGAAGGCCTTCGTTGCAATAAAAGGGCGCGGAGTGTACCCGGCGCAACGGATTCTCTCAAGCGCCATAGCGGGCGCGGACGGGGGACCCCGGGGTCATCCCCATTATCCACAAAAGCTGTGGATAACTCTGTGGAGGACCGAGGTCCACCCCGCGCAATTGCGCGGCTACATTGCGGTTTTGTTGCAGTGATGAAAAAATGACCAGGGCGTTTCTGCCATATTCATCAATGACTTACAGCAACATCGTTGAGCGACTTAGCCGGTATGAGAGCTAATTCACTCATTTGCCGACACTGGCCCCAACCCTGTGTATAAGGGCCGCCGTCAAGGGGTCGCCGATGACCCAAAAGCATTGACAATTCCGTTCAGCCGACGCTTTTCGGGTTTTCCGGCAGAAAGCCCAACAGCAGCTCGTTGAGAAATCGCCACCCGAGTCCGCTGGCCCGCACGCACGATCCGTTGCGCTCGATCAGACCGCGGGCGATGAGCGCCTCGAGCGGCCCGGCCGCCGCTGCCCAGTCGAGCCCGGTCCGGCGGCAGAACAGTGCGGGTTCGAACCCCGCGCGCAGCCGCAGGGCATTGAGCATGAACTCAAAGGGCAGCTGCTCGGCCGGCACGGCGCGGCGCCCCGCCGCTCCCTGCGCCGCGCAGGCGAGGTAGCGGCGGGGCTCGCGCGCCTGGGCACTGCGCAGCACCTCGCCGGATTCGGCCCGGGTGAGCTTGCCGTGCGCGCCGGCGCCGATCCCCAGATAGTCCCCGAACTGCCAGTAATTGAGATTGTGGCGGCACTGGCGCCCGGCCCGGGCGTAGGCAGAGACCTCGTATTGCGCGAAACCGCCTGCCGCGAGGCGCTCGCGGCAGGCGGCGAGCATCCGCTCGATCGGCTCCTCCTCCGGCAGCGGCGGCGGGCGGGCCGCGAACGGCGTGCCGGCCTCGAGGGTCAGCTGGTAATGCGAGAGGTGCGCCGGGCCGAGTGCGAGCGCCGCCTCGAGATCCGCGAGCGCACCGGACACATCCTGACCCGGCAGGCCGTACATCAGATCGATATTGAAGTTCTCGAGCCCGGCGGCATGCAGCTCCTCGGCGGCGCGACGGGTGTCCTCGGGCGAGTGGATCCGCCCGAGGGCCTGAAGCTGCGGCGCCGAGAAGCTCTGCGCCCCGAGCGAGACGCGGGTGACGCCCGCAGCACGGTACTCGGCAAAGCGCCCACGCTCGATGGTGCCGGGGTTCGCCTCCAGAGTGACCTCGAGTCCCGCAGCGAGCCGCAGCCGCGCACGCAGCGCCTCGAGCAGCTCGCCGATGGCGCGCGGGGAGAACAGGCTCGGCGTGCCACCGCCGAGGAACACGCTGATGACCTCACGCTCCCCGGCATCGCGCGCCTGCGCATCCAGATCGGCGCGCAGCGCCGCGAGGTACGCCGCTTCATCGAGCGGCCCGCGCAGGGTGTACGAGTTGAAATCGCAGTACGGGCACTTGCGCACGCACCACGGGAAGTGCACGTACACGGCGAGCGGCGGATTCTCGAGCGCGGTCATGGGGCGGGAAGCAGGACGGGCAAGCCGGCACGATGCCATAATTTCTGCGCGTCCGCCCGGCACCTGCAGGCGCGGGGCACGCTGGCGGGCTCATTCTACCGGCTGGTAAACTCGCCTCGGCACTTGTACCTTGATTCGGGGCGCGGACCGTGTAAACCTGCGGCCTCGTTCCCCCCGACGCTCGAGACCCCCCCGCTTGGGCGCCGACCGCTCAACAATGGAAGCGTCCACCGAATGACCCAGAACACATTCGAGCTCGTCGATCGAGCCACTGATCGCAAGCTGAGCCTGCCGGTCCGTCCGGGCAGTATCGGTCCGTCCGTCGTTGACATCGCCAAGCTCAACAAAGAGCTCGGGGTGTTCACCTACGATCCGGGCTTCGGCATGACCGCCGCGACGGAAAGCCGCGTCACGTACATCGACGGCGATGCCGGCGTGCTGCTGTATCGCGGCTATCCGGTCGAGCAGCTCGCCGAGAAGAGCAGCTTCATGGAAGTGGCCTACCTGCTGCTGCACAGCGAGCTGCCCACGCGCAAGCAGCTCGACGAATTCGTCGGCAGCATCCGTCATCACACGATGATCAACGAGTCGCTGCTGCGCTTCTTCCACGGCTTCCATTACGACGCGCACCCGATGGCCATGGTATCGGCGGTCATCGCTTCGATGTCCGCCTTCTACCACGACACGATGGACATCTATAACCCGCGTCACCGGGAGATCTTCGCGCACCGCATCATCGCCAAGATCCCGACCATCGCGGCGGCCGCACACAAGCACTCACTCGGGCAGCCGTACGTCTACCCGCGCAACGACCTCGATTACTGCAGCAACCTGCTGCACATGCTCTATGCGGTTCCGTGCGAGCCGTACGAGGTCGATCCGATTGCCGCCCAGGCGCTCGACCTGCTGTTCATCCTGCACGCCGACCACGAGCAGAACGCGAGCACCTCCACCGTGCGTCTCGCCGGCAGCACCGGCACGAACCCCTACGCGGCGATCTCCGCGGGCGTCGCGGCGCTGTGGGGACCTGCACACGGGGGCGCCAACGAGGCGGTGCTGAACATGCTCGAGCAGATCGGCACCGTGGACAACATCCCGAAGTTCCTTGAGCAGGCCAAGGACAAATCCAGCCACGTGCGCCTGATGGGCTTCGGGCACCGGGTCTACAAGAACTTCGATCCGCGCGCCAAGATCATCCGCGAGATGTGCCACAAGGTGCTCGCGCGGCTCGGCCGCTCGGACAACCCGCTGTTCGAGCTCGCGCTGCGCCTGGAAGAGATCGCGCTGAAGGACGAATACTTCGTCGAACGCAAGCTGTACCCGAACGTGGATTTCTACTCCGGGATCATCTACAGCGCGATCGGCATCCCGCGCTCGATGTTCACGGTCATGTTCGCGATCGCGCGTACCGTGGGCTGGGTGGCGCACTGGCAGGAAATGCTCGCCGACCCGGCGATGCGCATCGGGCGCCCCCGCCAGCTCTACACCGGACCGACCCAGCGCGATTACGTGGAGATCGGCCGCCGCCGCTGAGCGGCGGCTAGGACGCCGCGAGCAGCGCCTCCACCTCGGAGGCGCTGGCGCGGCGCATCGGCCGGCCGTCGACGGGGCTGACGGGCGCCTGGCGGATGCCATCGGCCGGGAACACCGTCACCTCGATCGGCTGCGCCTCGATCTCGAAGCGCAGTCCCGGGAAGGCCAGCACCCGCGCAGAATCCATGCGCACGCGTTTCTCGGTGACCTCGTGCGCGAGCCCCATCTCGAGCATTTTCAGGGTCACCGATTCGGCGTAGTCGGTGAACAGATGCAGCTGCACCTGTGCATGACGGGTGGCCGTACCGGTGAGCACCGGCCCGACCAGGCGCGGCTCGAACTCGCGCAGCCGGCGCATGGCGATGAGCGCCGCGCGGCGCTGCGCCTGCAGCGACTCGGCGTGGCCGTCGCCATCGAAGAGCCGCTGATATTGCTCGAGAGCCGCTTCGATCTCGATGTTCTTCGGCAGTACCGCACCATCGGTGACGCCGAAGCGATCCGCGGCTTTGCGCTTGGCGAGCAGAAAATCGCTGATGCCGTGCTCGGCCATGATCCGCGCCGCCTCCTGGGCGAGCGCGAGGCGCAGATGCTCGGTGCGCGGTGTCGGCCGCTTCGGCATCAGAAAATCGACTCCGCCGATCCCTGACCCGGGTTCGCAGGCCGCGCCGGGGCGCCGGCCGGCAGATGATTGGCCATGAAGATCTCCTCGATGCCGTCCGGGTTCTCGTCGCTCACGAGCAGCCCGCTCTGCGGCGAGATGCGCAGCTGCACGATGCCGGGAGGTTGCGGCCGGCGCCACTGCGGCACCCCCTGCAGCGCCTGGCGCATGAAGCGCATCCAGATCGGCAGCGCCACGTGCGCACCCTCCTCGCCGTAGCCGAGCGTGCGGTCATCGTCGAAGCCCGCCCAGACGCTGGCCACCAGGTGCGGGGTGAAGCCGTTGAACCAGGCATCCTTCCAGTTGTTGGTGGTGCCAGTCTTGCCCGCGATGTCCGAGCGGTTCAGCGCCAGTGCGCGCACGCCGGTGCCGAACTTGATGACGCTGCGCATCATCGAGGTCATGATGTAGTCGTTGTCGGCACTGATGACGCGCGGGGCGATCTGTCCCGGCGGCATGTAGGCCGCACCGCCCCCGCGCAGCGCATCAGCCTCGGCCAGCAGCGCGCTCTCGTTCGCCGCCGGCTGCAGGTCCGCCAGATGCACCGGCTGACTGCAGCCGTGGCAGGCGATGCGCGGCTTGGCCTGCCAGATGACCTGATCGTCCGCATCGAGGATGCGGTCGATGAGGAACGGCTTGACCTGGTAGCCGCCGTTGGCGAACACCGCGTAGCCGGTGGCCATCTGCAGCGGGTTGGTCTCCAAAGTCCCGAGCGCGAGCGTCAGGTTCTGCGGCAGCGCCTTCGGATCGAACCCGAAGCGCTGCACGTACTGGCTGACGGTTTGTACCCCGAGGGCGCGCAGCAGGCGGATCGACACCAGGTTCAGCGAGTGCGCGAGCGCCACGCGCAGCCGCACCGGACCGCTGAACTGACCGCTGTCATTGGCGGGCCGCCAGGTGCTCTCCATGCCGGGGCCGCCGACCACCAGCGGTGCGTTGATGAAGGTGCTGGCGGGGGTGTAGCCGTGGTGCAGCGCGTCGGAGTAGTAGAACGGCTTGAAGCCCGATCCCGGCTGGCGCTGCGCGTAGACGGCGCGGTTGTACTTGCTGATGTAGTAGTCGAATCCTCCGACCAGCGCCGCGATGCCGCCGTCATCGGCATCGAGCGCCACCATGGCCGCCTCGGCCTGGGGCACCTGCGCGAGCTGCACGTCCGTCGGACTGTGCCACACGACATACACGACATCGCCGCGCGAGAGGACATCGCCGGCGGTTTTCGGCGCCGCACCGACCAGCCCGTCGGCGAGCGCCTTGCCGGCCCAGGACAGGCCATTCCAGCCGATCGTGCCGAAGCCGAGGTCGCGCACGTACACCTGGGCATCCTGGGCCCCGACCTGCACCACCACGGCCGGCCGCAGCACGCCGATCGGCTGATACTGCATGGTGAGCGTGCGCAGCTCGCCCGGGCTCACCGTGCGGGCAAGGACCGTGCGCCCGATCGGGCCGCGCCAGCCGTGCCGCCGGTCATAGGAGATGAGGCCGAGCTGGACCGCGCGGTCCGCAGCATTCTGCAGCCGCCCGTCGATGGTCGTGTAGACCTTGTAGCCCGCCGTTTCGGCCGCCGCCCCGTAACGCTGCACCATCTGCTGGCGCACCATCGCCGCGACATAGGGGGCATGCACGCTCACCCGCGGGGCGTGCAGTCGCGCATCGATCGGCGCCTGGTCGGCCGCCTGCGCCGCCGCCGGGGTGATGTACCCGAGCTTGAGCATCTCGGTGAGGACGTAGGAGCGACGGTCCGCCGCCAGGTGCGGGTGAACCACCGGGTTGTACAGCGAGGGCGCCTGCACGATCCCGGCGAGCGTTGCGGCCTCCGGCAGCGTCAGCTGGGCGAGCGTCTTGCCGTAATAGGTCTGCGCGGCCGCCGCCACGCCGTAGGCGCGCTCGCCGAAGAAAATCACATTCAGGTACAGCCGGAACACGTCCTGCTTGGAGAAGTCGTGGTCGAGCTCGTAGGCGACGAACGATTCCTGCAACTTGCGCCGCCAGGTCTTGTCGAGGGTCAGAAAGACGTTGCGGGCCGCCTCCATGGTGATGGTGCTGCCGCCCTGGGCCTTGCGGCCCTCGATCAGATCGATGACGCCGGCGCGCAGGATGCTGATCAGATTGATGCCGCCCTCATGGAAGAAGTGGTGGTCCTCGGCGGCAAGAAACGCATCGCGCACCATCGGAGGAACCTCCCGGTAGCGCACCGGCGTGCGCTGCTCGGTCCCGATCTGCGCCAGCAGCTGCCCGTCCGCCGTATAGATGCGCAGCGGGACCTTCAGCTGAACGTGATGCATCTGCGCCAGGGTCGGCAGCGAGGGCTCGAGGTAGACGTAGGTGCACAGGTAGGCGTACAGCCCGGCCAGCGCGGCCAAGGCCAGCGCACCGACCACGATGGCCGGAACTCTTAATAGCTTCAGATTCACCGAATGAGAACTCTCTGTGGCAGGGAGGAACAGCTCCGCTCAAGGTCCGGCGCTTCCCGGAAGCGAATCGTACCCCGCAACTTCACGGACCGCGCACATTGTGGATAAGTTCGCCGCGCGGCCCGCCCGGGCCGCCGCCCCCTCTCCCCCGGAGGCGCGCAAAACGGGCACCGCCCGGCAGTTTTGCGACCCGGCGCACAGGTCGGGCGGGGCGCCTCGCGTTTCCGTGAGGCGGCTCACGTTCAATTTAACCTTGCGCTGATATATAGTGCCTCGAATATTCATCAGGGGTGGCTATTTTCAGGCGTAAGACCCTGAAAAGGAAAACAATGTTGCTCTTCCCGCGGAAGCACCGCCCACTGCTGGGACTTGACATAACCACGTCCTCAATCAAGCTCATCGAGCTCAGCATGGCCGGTGGGCAGTATCGGGTCGAGAGTTATGCGGCGGAAGCGACGCCGGTGAACTCGATCAATGAGAAGAGCATCGTGGACGCCGAAGCGGTCGGCGAGGCCGTGCGCCGCGCGGTCAAACGCTCCGGCTCCAAGAACACCGAGGTCGCGCTCGCGATCAGCGGCGATGCGGCCATCACCAAGGTGATCCAGATGCCTCGCACGCTGCGCGCCAATGATTTGGAGGCGCAGGTGCAGATGCAGGCCGACCAGTACATCCCCTTCCCGATGGACGAAGTGAGCTACGACTTCGAGGTCATCGGACCGTCGGAGAAGGACCCAGACGCCAACGACGTGCTGCTCGTGGCGACGCGCACCGAGAACGTTGAGCAGCGCCAGGCCGCAGTGCGCTCCGCGGGGCTCACGGCCAAGGTCGTGGACGTCGAGGCGTTCGCGCTGGAGAACGCCTGCCGGCTGCTCACCCACCAAATGCCCGACGGAGGCATCGACCGCACCATTGCCGTGGTCGACTTCGGCGCCAGCAGCACGACGTTCAGCGTCCTGCGCAGCCTGAAGGTCGCCTACACCCGCGATTTCGCCTTCGGCGGGCAGCAGCTCACCGAGGAGATCATGCGCACCTACGGTCTGTCGCTCGAGGAAGCCGGCCGCGCCAAGAAGGAGGGCGGACTGCCGGGCAACTACCAGTCCGAGGTGCTCGACCCGTTCATCGACGACATGACCCAGCAGGTCAACCGTTCGCTGCAGTTCTATCTGGCCTCCGGTTCCGGCC
>JAJZSQ010000196.1 GCA_021849615.1 Pseudomonadota bacterium | reverse complement strand
CCGATCTGACGCTCTCGGCGCAGCTGAAGAAGCTCGAGCAGTCCCTCGGTGTGCAGCTCATCGAGCGCCAACCGAACAACGTGGCGGTCACCGACGCCGGCGAGCAGATCGTGGCGCGGGCGCGGCGGATTCTCGAAGCGTGCGAGGAAGTCGCGACCCTCGCCCGTTCGCACCGCGATCCGCTCGCCGGTGTGCTGCGCGTGGCGTTGCTGCCGACCATCGGGCCGTACCTGCTGCCGCACATCGCGCGGCCTCTGCAGCGGGCGCTCTCGCGCCTGGAGCTGCACCTGCACGAGTATCAGACCGCGCCAATGCTCGAGCGGCTGAAGGCCGGCGAGCTGGACATGGGCATTCTCGCGCTGCCGGTGGACCTCGACGGTCTGGAAGCGCGCGAGCTCTACAGCGAGCCGTTCAAAGTGCTGGTGCCCGACCGTCACGCGCTCGCCCAGCGCGAGCGCGTGACGATGGGCGATCTGGAGGGTCAGTCGCTGCTGCTGCTCGAGGAAGGCCACTGCCTGCGCGATCAGGCGCTGGCGGTGTGCAGCCGGGCCGGCCTCGGGGAGCGTCAGGACTTCAGTGCCACCAGCCTCGAGACATTGCGCCAGATGGTGGCCACCGGAGCGGGCATCACGCTGCTGCCGCAGCTGGCCACCGAGGGCGCGTACGGCAATGCGCGCGGTACGTGCGTGCTGCCCTTCGCCAAGCCGGTGCCGAGCCGGCGTGTGGGCGCCGTGTGGCGCAAGACCAGCGCGCGCCGACCGGCGATCGAAGCGGTCTGCGACCTCATCGCCGAGCGCATCGAGCGCACGGGGCGCCTCGATGCGCGCTGAGCGGCGCATCCCGATGGCATAATCGATCCACCGTGAGCCGAGTTGCCGCAGTCACAGACCACGTCACGCCCTACGACCGTCTAGGCCTCAGTGACGCGGCCGTCGAGCAGCTGCTGCGCACTGGCGAGCAGCGTGCGGCGCTCGAGGCGTACTTCGGGCTTGGCGAATACCGTGAGCTCGTCGAGCTCGCGGCCGCCGCGGCGCAGTGCCCGATCGACAGAGCGCTGCCGCACGTGTTCGTCGTGCCGGGCATTCTCGGTTCGCTGCTCGGCCTGCGCCGGCGCGCGCCGCTGCCGGACGATGTGGTGTGGCTCGACCCGTTGGATATCCAGGCCGGACGCCTCGCGCTCCTCGATCCGCACTCCGGTGCGCCGGTCGAGCCGCTCGGGGCGGTGCTGTACTCGCACCTGAAACTCAAACTGCGACTGCGCGCGGCGGGGTTTCCCGTCACGCTGTACGCCTATGATTGGCGCGAAGACATCATCACGCTCGGGGAGTCGCTCGCCGCGCGCCTGCGTGAACACGCGCCGCGTCCGGCCGCGATCGTGGCGCACAGCATGGGCGGGCTCGTCAGCCGCATCGCGCTCGCCCAGGGGGGGACAGCGCACGTCACGCGCGCCGTCCTGCTCGGCACGCCGAACTTCGGCGCGTTCTCACCCCTGCAGGCACTGCGCGGCACGTACGCGGTGGTGCGCAACCTCGCGCGCCTCGATCCGGGGCGTTCCGCCGGTGAGCTGGCCGAGCGCATCTTCGGGGCATTTCCGAGCCTCTACCAGATGTTGCCCGCGGCGGCCGACGGGTTCGACCTGACGGATCCTCGGCACTGGCCGGACGGGGGGCCTGCGCCGCGGCCGGCACTGCTCGAGCGGGCCCGCCGCTTTCATCGGGCGCTGCCAGCGCCGGATGAGCGGCTCGCGGTAATCGCCGGCATCGGCCGCAGGACGGTGACCGCGGTCGCGCGTGGCTCGGACGGGTTCCGGTACACGATCACGAGCGGCGGTGACGGAACCGTTCCGGCCGAGAGCGCGGCGCCGCCGGGCATGCAGACCTACTACACGCGCGCGGCGCACAGCGACCTGACCCTGGACGGTCCGGTGGCCGCGGCGGTCGTCGATCTGCTCAGATTCGGTGTCACTACGCGCCTGCCGGCACGCTGGTCGAGCCGCGCGCGGGCGCGGGCCGTGATCAGTGATGCCGAGCTCGCTGCGCTGCCGGCCGGCAAACTGCACTGGGCGCGGCTCAGCGCGCGCCAGCGCCAGGCATTTCTCGACGGGCTCAACGAGCCGCCGCCCGTGCGGCTGCGCGTGCCGCGGTCCGGCTGAGCGCCGAAGCGCTCAGAGGTGCTCGGCGGCCGTCGCCAGCACGCTCTCGGCGCCCCCCTCGACGATCTGGGCGAGCCCCAGCGCCTGTGGCAGGACCTGGCGGGCATAAAAGTGCGCCGAGCGGATCTTCGCCTCGTAGAAGGCGCGGTCCGCCCCGCCGAGCCCCGCAGCGGCGATTGCCGCGGACTTCGCGAGCAGCCAGCCGCCGAGCACGACGCCGCAGAGTTTCAGATAGGGCACGGAAACGGCGAACCCGCGTGCCGGATCGGCCGCCATGGCCTCGAGCAGCGAGCGCGTGGCGCGCTCCAGCAGCGTCACGGACTGCAGCACCGCATCGCGAGTCTCGGCGACTGCGGGCGCGGGAGTCCCGAGCGCGCGCAGCTCGGCGGTCATGTCCGTCAGCAATCTCGCCATGGCTGCGCCGCGGTCCCGGGCGAGCTTGCGGCCCAACAGGTCGTTCGACTGGATGCCCGTGGTGCCCTCGTAGATCGTCGTGATGCGCACGTCGCGCACGTACTGCGCCGCACCCGTCTCCTCCACGAAGCCCATGCCGCCGTGCACCTGCACGCCGAGCGCCGCGATCTCATTGCCCGTCTCGGTGCACCAGCCCTTGACGATCGGGATGAGCAACTCACCGCGCTCGAGCGCGGTGCGGCGTGCGGTCTCATCCGGGTGATGAGCGCCCAGGTCGAGCTGCAGGCCGGCGTACAGGGCGAGCGCCCGCGACGCCTCGGTACAGGACTTCATCGTGAGCAGCATGCGCCGCACATCAGGGTGCTCGATGATCGGCGCCGCCGCGGCGCCGGCCGCGCCCGGCGGCTTGCCCTGCACGCGCGTGCGGGCGTATTCCACGGCCCGCTGGAAGGCGCGCTCGCCCACGGCGTAGCCTTCGACCCCGACGGCGAGCCGTGCGGTGTTCATCATGACGAACATGTATTCCAGGCCGTGGTTTGCTTCCCCGACCAGGTAACCGACGGCGCCGCGCTCATGGCCATACTCCATCACGCAGGTCGGGCTGGCGTGAATGCCGAGTTTGTGTTCGATCGACGCGCAGCGCACCTCGTTGCGCTCCCCGAGCGATCCATCGGAACCGATCAGCACCTTCGGCACAATGAACAGCGAGATGCCCTTGACTCCGGCGGGTGCGCCTTCGATGCGGGCGAGCACCATGTGGATCGTGTTCTCGGTCAGATCGTGCTCGCCCCAGGTGATGAAGATCTTCTGGCCGAACAGCCGGAAGTGATCGCCCTCGGGCACCGCGCGGGTGCGGATCTGCGCCAGATCCGAGCCGGCCTGCGGCTCGGTCAGCACCATCGTGCCGGTCCACTCGCCGCTGATCATCTTCGGCAGATACCGCTGCTGTTGCTCCTGCGAGGCGCACGCCGACAACGCATGCACCGCGCCGTGGGTGAGCATCGGGCAGAGCTTGAACGCCAGGTTCGCCGAGGCCAGGATCTCCTGTACGGCATTGCTCAGCGCCTGTGGCACCG
>JAJZSQ010000195.1 GCA_021849615.1 Pseudomonadota bacterium | reverse complement strand
GCGCCGCTCATCTGGGATCCCCTCCGCTGGTCCCGCTACATCGCGGATAGTCTCATCGAGACTTCCATTGCGCGCGACGTGCTGCTGCTCACCCGTGTGGACAAGCCGGCGTTGCTGCGCCGCTTGTTCGAGCTGGCGTGCCGTTATTCCGGACAGATCCTCTCGTACACGAAGATGCTGGGACAGCTGCAGGACGTGGGTAATACGACGACGCTGGCACACTACCTCGATCTGCTGACCGGCGCGGGCATGGTCTGTGGCCTGCAGAAGTACGCCGGTGATGCGGCGCGCAGCCGCGGGTCGAGCCCGAAGCTGCAGGTGCTGAATACCGCACTGATGACTGTGACTGCCGCGGTCAGCCCGCAAGAGGCGCGATCGGATCGTGAATTTCGCGGGCGGCTCATCGAGTCAGCGGTCGGCGCGCATCTGGCAAATGCCGCGGCTGCCGGTGAGTGCGAGGTTTTCTACTGGCGCGAGCGGGGTCAGGAAGTCGACTTCGTCGCAAAGGCCCGCTCCACGCTGATCGCCATTGAAGTGAAGAGCGGCCGAGCGCCGCAGGCCCATCCCGGGACGGCGGCCTTTGCGGCGGCATTCAAGGTGAAACGTACATTGCTTGTCGGCGGCGATGGCATCGCGGTCGAGGAATTCCTGAACCGGCCCGTTGCGCATTGGCTGGCACACTGACGTTGCAGGAACGAACTGGCGCGCCGACCGGCGAGGAATTCGAAACGGACACCGCGGGGCAACGCCCCGGACGCTCTCGAGGCGCTGCGTGCTGTTCTGCGCCAGCTTGCCACGGAGCGTGACTGGGACCGGCGCTCCCTCCCGAGAAAAACCAGGCGATTACCCTCAGTGTGGAGACGACCGAGCTGCCCGAGCACTTCCAGTGGAGGCCGGATCAGGAGTCGGGAGTGCGGTCGCCTGCAAGCGGGTCGAGGTTAGAGAGGCGCTTGGGATGTGCTGCCTTGGCTGATCCGATTGGCCGACACGCTCGGCATCGATTTGCCGTCAGCGGCCGTGGACAGGAACGCGGTCAACGCCAGGAAGTGTCCGCTCGACAAGGCGCGGATCAACACATGCAGGGCATTTGGGGCAGCGATGAGCGTCCCTCGGCGCCCCTGAGCGCCATTCGGAGTTCTCCACCTGCTCGCTTTGATGTGCCGTAACTATGTGACGGATCAACTGGCTTTACCGACTCTGGATCCGTCAGCTACGGACCTGACGACATTGGGTTGCGGGGGGTGCGCTGGCTTGACGCTGCCTCGCGAGCAGGTTGCCAGAGAGCCGATTAGGTCAGGAGCCCTATCAATGGCCATAAAAGAAGCGGTGCACAAAATGCACTAGTGCAAAAAATGCACTAGCGATAGAATGCTGCATGCCAACGGTCAAGCGCTTCAATCGCTGCCGGATCGAGATGTACTTCGGTGACCATGCGCCACCGCATTTCCACATCATCACGCGCAGCGATGAGCGCGCCGCATACCTGATCGACACGTTGGTGCTTCAGGCTGGCGAGGCCGACCCCAGAGACACCGCAGAGGCGCTGGACTGGGCGGCGGCCAATCGAGCCGAGCTGTGGGCACGTTGGAGGCAGTATTCCGAGGAGGAGTCATGAGCGAAGGCAATCCCATCCGCATTGCGGGCGTGAAGCCTGTGGACCATTACGTGCTGCGTGTCAGCTTCGCGAACGGCAAAACGTTCACGGTGGACATGCGCGATTTCGTGCATCAGTTCAAGGGGCTGCGTCCCCTGCGCGAGCACGCCGTGTTCGCGCGCGTGGACATCGGCGAAGGCGGTCACAGCCTGGTATGGCCAGGCAATATCGATATGGGTGCGGACCGGCTCTATGAGATGGCGCTTGAGCAGAGCGGCCGCGCGGACACGGTGGCCTTCATTCGCTGGCGTTGGCGCCATGGGCTGAGCCTGAGTGAAGCGGCCGAGGCGCTTGGCATCTCCCGCCGGCAGGTCGCGTACTACGCCAGCGGCGAGCAGGAAGTGCCGCGAACGATTCTCCTGGCTTGCAAAGGATGGGAGGTCGAGCGCAAGGCCGTCGTAGCCGCCTGAGGGCGGCGGTGTGGTAGCGCAGTATCCAGTAAGGCGCCGCTGCGGGTCTGCTTGCGCAGCTACAGCCCAGCACCGTCGCTGAGCAGCATCGGCCTTCCGGATCGGTGCGCACGCTCGACCGCGAGCGTGGTGAGGTTCGCCCGATCAATCCAGGCTCCCGTCCCACCGCATGGATTCGATGCATTGTGTCTCGATCTGGATGGTTTACGGAGTGTTTCCAGTGCGTCACCCACCATCTTGTTCGTCGAATGGGAGTTACACGGCTAACTACAGAATAGGCGACGCGGGGCCGGATCGAAGTAGCCATTTGTGCCTAAAAGCACAAGAAATACAGGGCGTTCGGGACGGCGATGGACGCTCCTTGACACCCCTGAACGCTATTCGGCGTTCTGCACCTGCTCGCGCATCTGCTCGATCAGTACTTTCATGTCGACTGCGCTGCGGGTGGTCTCGAGGTCCTGTGACTTCGAGGAGAGCGTGTTGGCCTCGCGATTGAGTTCCTGCATCAGGAAGTCCAGGCGCCGACCCGCCGGCTCGTTGCCGGTGAGTACTCGGCGCACTTCGGCAATGTGACCGGTCAGCCGCTCGAGCTCCTCGTCCACATCCAGGCGCTGCAGCAGCAGCGCGATTTCCTGCTCGAGTCGGTCCGGATCGGCCCCGGATGCGAGCTCCTTGATCCGCTCGCGCACCCGGGTGCTCAGCCGGGCCTGCACCTCGGGCAGCCGGGCCTGAACCTGGGCCACCAGCGCGGCAAGCCCCTCGCACCGCTGCTCGAGCACCTCGCGCAGCTTCTCGCCCTCGCGGGCGCGCGCGGCGCAAAGGTCCGCGACCGCCGCCTCGAACATCTCTCGCGCCGCTGCCAGCAGCGCCTCGCCGGCGACGCTCTGATCCTTCAGCACGCCGGGCCAGCGCAGTACCTCGAGCAGATTGACCGTCCCGACCGGGATCACCCGCTGCAGCTCATCGAGCCGGCCCGTCAGGCGCTCGAGCGCGCTGAGGTCGACCTCGAGGCTGGCCGCGGCGGCCTGCGCCGCCCGGTAGGTGAGGGTGCAGTCCACCTTGCCCCGGCGCACCTCGCGCGCCAGGCGCTGGCGCAGATCGCCCTCGATCGAGCGCAGTTCCTCCGGCAGACGAAAGCCGGTCTCGAGAAAACGGTGATTGACGCTGCGCAGTTCGCACACGAGGCTGCCCCAGGGGCCGGTGCTCTCGCGGCGTGCGAAGCCTGTCATGCTGGAAATCACGTGGAAGCGCTACGCTCCGGGTGGCGTGAGGTGATATAAAGCGGGCCCCGAACTTTAACAGATATACGGGCGTCATTTGCGGATCGACTATGCCGACGTCACGCTGCTCGGCGGACGCGGGGAGAATCAGGACCGTGTCGCGGTCGCGGTCAGCGAACGCGCGGCGCTGTTGCTGGTGGCGGACGGAATGGGCGGGTACGCCGACGGTGCACGCGCCGCGGAAATCACCCGGCAGACCATCCTGGACGCCTTCCGGCAGGCGACCCAGCCGCTGTTCGATCCGCTCGGCTTCCTGCACCTGACGCTCGGCCGCGCGCACGATGCGGTGGTCAAGCTCGGCGC
>JAJZSQ010000194.1 GCA_021849615.1 Pseudomonadota bacterium | reverse complement strand
CAGCCTGCGCGATTTAGGCCGCATCGATGAGTCTCTCCAGGTGCTCGAGCAGCTGGAGAGACTGCACCCGCGGTTCAGCCATCTGTACCAGGAGCGCGGCCGCTGCTACGTGCTGCGCCAGGATGCGCCCCGAGCCGTCGATGCGTTCCTGCGGGCCGTGAATCTCAACCCGGCCCTGCCGGCGAGCTGGCGGATGCTCGAGCGTCTTTACGGGATGCTGGGCGAATCGGACAACGCCGCTACGGCGGCGGAGCACGTCGCGATTCTGCGTGAGTTGCCGGCCGCGGTGGTTCAGGCGACGGACCTCTTCGCCAACGGCGATCTGGCCGCCGCGGAGGCGGTCACGCGGGCCTACCTGCACCAGCAGGGAGAGCACATCGAGGCGATGCGCCTCCTGGCCCGGATCGCGCTCGCCCGAGACGTCCTGGATGACGCCGATACGCTGCTCGAGGCCGTCCTGCGCCGCGAACCTGGCTACCGCGCCGCCCGCGCCGACTACGGCACCGTGCTCGCGCGCCGCCACCGCTACCGGGAAGCACACGAGCAGGCACAGATGCTCCTGCAGTCCGATCCGCGCAACCCCGATTACCAGGCGCTCAAAGCCACCGCCCTGGTCGGACTCGGCGCGCACGGCGAGGCGATTGCAATCTATCAGGCCTTGCTCGGCGAATTGACTGATCCAGCCGCGCTCGCGGACGTGAACCTGTGGCTGGGGCACTCACTGAAGACCCTCGGGCGACAACCCGAAGCAATTGACGCCTACCGGGCCGCCGCGGCCGCACGAGCGGATTTCGGCGACGCATGGTGGAGTCTTGCGAACCTGAAGACCTACCGTTTCAGTGACGAAGAGCTCGTCCAAATGCGCGCCGCACAGCACTCACCCGGGACCCACCCGGTGGACCTCTATCACCTGTGCTTCGCACTCGGCAAGGCGCTGGAGGATCGTGGCACGTATGAGGCGTCGTGGCAGTCCTATGAGCGTGGCAATGCGTTGAAACGGGCCGAGAGCCGTTACCGGCCCGAGTTCGTCGAAGCCAATACGCGCCTGCAGAAGGAGGTGTGCACCGCAGAATTCTTCGCCGCGCGGCGAGGCTGGGGCACTCCGGAGCCCGACCCCATTTTCATCGTGGGCCTGCCCCGGGCCGGCTCGACGCTGCTCGAACAGATCCTCGCCTCGCACTCCCGGGTCGAAGGCACGCAGGAACTGGCGGAGATCCACCGCTACAGCGTGGAACTGCGCGGTGCGTCCGCCGATCCGCAGGATCCTCGCTACCCCGGCGTACTGACGGAGCTGCGGGCCGAGGATCTGCGCCGTCTCGGCGAGCGATATCTCGCCGACACGCGGGTCTACCGACACACCGCTCGCCCGCTGTTCATCGACAAGATGCCGAACAATTTCCGGCACATCGGTCTCATTCACCTGATGCTGCCGAATGCCAAGATCATCGATGCGCGTCGCGAACCCATGGCCTGCTGTTTCGGCAATCTGAAGCAGCTGTTCGCAAGCGGCCAGGAGTTTACCTACAGTGTCGAGGACATTGCCCGGTATTACCGCACCTACCTCGAGCTGATGGCGCACTGGAATGCGGTGCTGCCCGGAAAGATCCTCACCGTCCACCACGAAGATGTCATAACAGACCTCGAGGGCAGCGTCCGGCGCATGCTGGAGTTCTGCGGCCTGCCGTTCGAGGCAGCCTGTCTCAAGTTCCACGAGACCGAGCGCAGCATTCGCACGGCGAGTTCCGAGCAGGTGCGCCGCCCCATCAATCGTGCGGGACTCGAGCAATGGCGGCACTTCGAACCGTGGTTGTCACCCCTGAGAAGCGCATTGGGTGATGCGTTGACCCGGTATCGCGACGGCGCGAACGCCTGAACCTCGTCGGCAAAACGGACGGCGACGTGGCGGGTGGTTCACTTCCCCCCAAGGTCACTCAGACGTTCGGCGGTGCGGACTGCAGGGCTCGGACCCGATCGATGAACTCGGCGCGGGAATTTTCCGCCGGGAACGGCGCGGAGGGCGGCGCGATGCCGAGGAACCGGCACAGCGGCTCCCACCCGTCGCCCACCCGATACACGAGCAACCGTTCCGGGGCGATGGTCGCGATCACCGCCCGCGTGTGGGCCTGAAAAAATTCGGTCATGGCGACCCGGTCATCGAGTTGCGCCGGGACGCGCTCGAGGATGCCGGCGAAGAATCGGGCCCGTTCGTCCTCGCCCGCACGACGCGCGAGGCTCTCGGGGGCAAAGATCGTCGCGTGCACCGAGTCGAACCAGTGATCCGCATCGCGCACGGTGTGGATGACCTTCGCGGCCGGATAATGGTTCGTCAGCTCGCGCCAGTACGCGGCGCTGGGGTAATCCACCGCCGACTGGTAACCGCGGAAGATTGCCTCCCAATCCGCCCGACCCTGGGCCGCCTCGATCCACAGCGCCATGCTCTCGGGGCGCTGGAACACCTCGACCATGTGATGGCAGGGCCCGAAACCCAGCATCGCGAGCGCCGTATGCAGCGATTTGGTGCCCGTTCGACCGAGTCCCGTACCCACGACCTTCAGGCCCATGGCGATGTCCTCATCTCTTGTAACATCAATCGCTTCTGCATGTGACAGGCGCATGCCACCCTACCGCCAATGTGTCGCCGACTCCAGCTCATCCGGCGCCGAGAGAGTGTTCTGGACCCCGGGGACAGACTGACCCCAGGGGCCAACGACGACGGAATTCTTTCCGTCTGCTGCTCGCCTCACTGATCAACCCATTCCAGGGTTGGGGACGCTTCGCGCCATGGGCCTACGACACCCTGATCAACGACTCACTCGGCGAGCGCCACCACTCGCGACTGCCCTCCGCCGCTGCAATTCTGTCGGCTCATCCCGTACACCACCATGGAGCGATTTCACCTTGTCTGGCTCAGCGGACGACGACCCGTTGGCGCGCCAAAGCACCGGCGAAATGGCTGCACGAAGCACACCAGTCAGCCGCGAAAGGCTCATCCACCAAATCCGTGCTGCCGCGGCGAAATCTCGGCAAAACCGCGGAGCGTCACATCGATCGCTTCAGACACCCTCTGGCAGCTTGGACCCGCCTTCGAAGTGAGATGGTCCCTGTCTCCGATAGGGGTTCGCTGTCACCATTGCGCAGGACCGGGATCGTGCCGTTGGGATTCATCGCGAGGAAGGCAGAGGTGTCGGTGACGCCGTAGCGGTGCCCGGCATCGGGACGCTGGTAATCGAGGCCAAGTTCGCCGATGCACCTGTGCCACCGCACCGCCTGGACATTGGACGAGGTCCTGCGCCCCCAAAGTGTCAGCATCGTTCCTCCCCCCACGGGCGGCCTCCGCTGCAACCTATCATGCCGGAGGATCGGCACCAGAGCGGCGGCGTGAGGGCTGGCGAGGACGATCCGACCACGCGACGCTTCCTTCCGCGTCCCGCCCGGGGTCCGGCCGGGCGTCGCGGGGTCGGGTCAGGTCGCGGCCGAGCGGTGGCGGTCCGGCCGGCGGCGTGCTCGCAAGGCGAGGGCGAGGGCAGCGATGCCACTGGCCAGAAGGGCAAGCGGGCCCGGTTCGGGCACTGTGGGGGTTGGCGTCACGGCTGTGGTCAGGTTGTCGAAGACGATTGATCCGTTGGCGCCGTCGCCACTGTAGACGCCGCTGTTGCC
>JAJZSQ010000045.1 GCA_021849615.1 Pseudomonadota bacterium | reverse complement strand
GGCGCGCAATACTCAAACGCGAAACCCGCAAGCGGCAGGCGCAAGCCCAGACCCCGGGCCTTGAGGTACGCTTCCTTCAGCGTCCACAACTCGAAGAATCGCCGCCGCCGCGCGGCGGCGGGCAACGCCTCGAGCGTCGCCCGCTCCGTCGGCGCGAAATACCGCTCCAGCGCGACGGTATCGGTGCGCCGCCGGGATGTCTCGACGTCGACGCCGACCGCTGCGCCGGCGGTGACGGCCAGCACCACCACTGCGGCGGTATGTGCGATGTTGAATTGCAGCTCAGGCCACTGGTGTTCGGGCGAGAGCTGGGGGCGACCGTGTGCATCTGCGCTGAACCGCCAGTCCTGCGGCGCCGACGAGCGGTAACGAGACAGCACCGTGCGCACCAACGCGCGTGCGGCGACGTGCCGACGCCGATCGGCGGGCCGTCGCAGCGCGCGCGCCCGGCGTCGCTCCCCCTCATCGAGCAGCGCCGTATAGTTCCGCCAGAGGCCGGCGGCGTCGATGTCGGCGAGAAACGTGCACCACACGTCGATCCGCTGGGGATCGAGCGCCAGGTGCGTCGGCGGCTCGGAATGCATGTAGCTCAGCGGCCGCCGGCGCGCACGTCCTGCGCACGTCCCTTCCACTGCCCGCCGCGACCGCAGGCGTAGCGCACCGCCGAGTGCAGCGTTGCACCGGCATAGAAGATCGCTACGGCCGGCAACAGCAGCGCATAGCCGTACGGCAGGCCGTAGAAGCGCACCAGGGGCAGGTAGGCGATCGTCATCAGCAGCCAGGCCGCGGCGCCGAGGCCCATGCACAGGGGCGCTGCGCTCGCGACCAGCAGCGGCGGCGTCACGTAGGTCAGCGCGAGGCCCGCCAGCGACGCGCCGAGCAGCCACCAGGAGTGGCGCAGCTGATTGAACGCCGTGCGCGAAATCATCGCGCCGATCTCCCCGAAGCTGCCATAGACCCGAAGGCTGCGGGTCGTGCTCGAGAGCCCGAGCCACAGCGACCCGCCACTCGCCTTGACGCGTGCGGCGAGCGCACAGTCATCGATGATCGCGCCGCGGAACGCCTCCAGACCCCCGGCCCGCGCCAGCGCCGCCGGGCGGATCAGGATGCAGCCGCCCGCGGCGCCCGCAGTGCGCCGGTCGCGCTCGGCGATCCATGCCGGCGGATACAGCTTGAAGAAGAAGAACACGAACGCGGGAATCAGACAGCGCTCCGCCCAGGTCACACTCGAGAGGCGCACCATCACCGACACCAGATCCCGACCCTGCCGCTCGGCCTGCGCCACGAGCGCACTCACCGAGTCCCCGGCGTGCTCGATGTCCGCGTCGGTGAATAGCAGGTACTGCGGCTCGAGCCGCTGCGCGGCCCGCACGCCCTGCGACATCGCCCAGAGCTTGCCGCTCCAGCCCTGCGCCAGCGCCTCGCCAGAGATCACCGTCAGACGATCCTCGGCCCCGGCGGCGGCCGCGGCCCGGCGCGCCACCTCCGCGGTCCCGTCGGTGCTGCCATCATCCACGACAATCACGTGCACCTGGCCGTCCCAGCGCTGCGTGAGCAGCGAACCGACCGCCTGAGCGATGTGCTCGGCCTCATTGCGCGCTGGCACCACGGCCACGACGCGGGCACGCACGCCAGGGCCCGGCGCGGGCAGCGTGTCCGGCCGCCAGAACCGCCCGCGCGCGAGCAGCAGGTACGCCCAGATCGCCAGCGGCAGCGCCCCTGCGGCACACAGGTCAATCACGCCCGGCGCCCCTCGGCCGCCCGGCAGATCCACGTCGTGCAGTGCAATTCATGATTCACCGATATAATCCGCGGTTCCATTGACCGCCCAGGACCGCCACGCCACCGGCGTGCAGGGCCGGGCGCGTCCGATGGTCCCTGGTACCGTGAGCTTGACGCCGCGGCCGATCGAGGCGGGATGTAATCTGACGGGTTTGGAAAAAATGGACGGCACGGCGAGCAAGCATAGCCCAGCGACCACACTCCTGGCAGCGGCCGCGCTCGCGCTCGGCGCCCTCGGCGCCAGCGCCTCGGCTCAGGCACACGCCCCGGCGCCCTGCCTCACCCAGCCCTCCGCGGTGGCCTCATGCCCCGAGGACAGCGCCCAACCGAGCTGCCCGAAACCGCAGCCCGCGCACGAGCCGTGCTATCACCTGCAGCGCGCCCCGGCGCGCCCGCCCGAGCAGCACGTCGACTGGCTGAACCCCACCACCTGGCCGGTACTGCCCGTCCCGTACATCGCGGTCGGCCCGAACAGCGGCACCACCATCGGGGTCATCCCGACGATGCTGCACACCAATGCGCAGAGCCAGATCACGCGCATCATCGCCCCGGACATCACGCACAACCCGTACTTCGGGCTCGGCGTCGATGCGCGCATCTTCGAGTACCCCTCGCTCAACACGCAGTGGTCGGTCGTCGCCGGCATGCAGCAGCGCGTGCAGAGCTACATCGATGCGCTGTGGCAGACCGGCCTGCTGCGCGAATCGCGCTGGACGACGACGCTCGAGGCAGACTACGACCGCAGCGGCACGCCACGCTTCTACGGATTCGGCAACAACTCGCTGCGCATCAACCAGACGAATTACACCAAGCAGCAGCTGTTCGTGCGGGCCAAGATCGGCTACAACTTCAACCGCGCCTGGCAGCTCGCCTATACCTTCGAGGCACGCAAGGTCAAAGTGAGCGCCGGCACGCTGCGGGGCATTCCCTCGATCACGCAGCGCTTCGCCGACCTGCTCGGTCTCGGCACCACGCACGAGCTGCTGAACCGCATCTCGTTGATTTACGACACGCGCAACAACATCGTCATCCCCACCAGCGGCATGGACGTGGTGGTGTATGGCGGGGTGGCGAGCCGCAACGTCTCGATCGACGACTCGCTGTTCACCGAAGCCGGTGCCGACGGACGCTTCTACTGGTCTCCGACCCCGACGCTCACGGTGGCCACGCACTTCGACCTGCGCTACGAGCCGACCGCGCACCACGTGCCGTTCTGGGGCTTGAGCAGTCTCGGCGGCGATGCCAGTGCGATCGGCGGTTCACAGCCGCTGCGCGGCTACGGTACCGCGCGCTTCTACGACCGCAATGCGTTCGTCGCGAATATCGAGCTGCGTCAGACGGTGCTGTCACTGAACACACTCTCGACGCACATCCTGATCCAGGTGACCCCGTTCTTCGACACCGGCCGGGTATTCCACAACTACAGCACCTCGCCGTTCACGCACCTGCACAACGTGTTCGGCATCGGCTTTCGCGGCATCGCCCCGCCGTCGGTCGTTGGCTATGTCGACGTCGGCGACGGCAGCGAGGGCATCGCCGTGTTCACGGGCATCAATTATCCATTCTGAGTCGACGGGCCGCACCGCCCTGCCGTTCCACCTCGGCACCTCGCTCGGCAGCGAAATCCACTGTGCGGGCGCCGCCGGTGTGCCCGGAAAATCCCTCCCGATCACCCGCACGGCCTCGTCAGTCGCAGCCCGATATTACGGGTAGCACGTACGCATCAGCGCGAATGGCGCGCAGCGCAGCAAGCGCGTAGAGGATAAAAGACCGAGTGTGCCGCAGCGCGCACCGGCATGCGTTCTTAGTTCGTCCCTGAGCGCTGATCCCCAGCGAGGAGCACGAGCATGTCGAGTACGAATCCGCTGATGCGCTACGGGACAGTCTCCCAGGTTCTGCACTGGACGATCGCCGCGTTGGTGATTGTCCAGCTCGTCATGGGCAAAGCCGGACTGATCGATGCGGAGCATTCCAGCACCGCCGCGTTCATGTGGCATGGTTCTCTCGGGCTCATCGTGCTCGCTCTGGCGCTCGTTCGGATCCTCTGGATCCTGGTCAATCGTCCTCCGGCGTTTCCGGCTACCCTGTCCCGTCTCGGCCGGATCAGCGCACGGACGGTCCATGTGTCGCTTTACGCTCTGTTGATCGCACTACCGATGTCCGGCTGGTGGGCCGCGTCCGCCGAGGGCGCCACCGTCAATTTTTTCAATATGGCCACGGTACCGGGCTGGCGAGTCACTGCGGCGAGCCCTTCGCGCTCGGAGACGCAATTTCAGACGCTGGCGGAACCGGAGCAGCAAGGCGCAGCGCAGGACGATGCCGCGCAGGAGATCCACGAGCTGCTCGGCGATGCACTCCTGGTGCTGGTCATTCTGCACGTCCTGGCAGCACTGAAACACCAGTTCGTCGATCACGACCAGCTGATCGAGCGGATGTTGCCGGCGCGCAGGTCTCATCCGAAGACTGCATCGCCCCCTCCCATCAACACCTGAAGCACCCCGAGGGCCTGCCGATTGGGAGGTCGTCTGCGCTCGCCTCGCCGCGCGCCCGTCAGCCCTCGCGACCGGCGCTGCCCTGCCGTGGCGCCTCCAGATATCCCTCGGCGCCGAACCACTCGAGCGCATCGGCAAACGCCACGGCCGCAGGCCTGAACCCGTAACCGAGTTCGCGCACGGCTTTGTCGCTCGAGAAGTACATGCGCTTTCGCGCCATGCGCACGCTGTCGACCGTCACGCGGGTCGGACGGCCCGTCAAGCGCGCGATCCCTTCCGCGACATAGGCGATCGGCAGCACCACGGCGTGCGGCAGCTTCAGCCGCGGCGGTGAACGCCCGGCAAGACGCGTGATCTGGACCAGAATCTCGCGCAGCGGCAGATTCTCCCCGCCGAGTATGTAGCGCTCACCGATGCGCCCGTGGTGAAACGCCAGCACGTGGCCGGCGGCAACGTCATCGACGTGAACGATGTTCAGGCCCGTATCGACATAGGCCGGCGTGCGGCCGAGTGCCGCATCGAGCACGATCTGCCCGGTGGGCGTCGGCTTCACGTCGCGTGGCCCGACGGGCGCCGCCGGGTTGACGATCACCACCGGAGCGCCCGCCTCAGCGGCCTCGAGCGCAACCCGCTCGGCGAGGAACTTCGAGCGTTTGTAGTGACCGACCATCTCCCCGAGGGCCACGGGCGTCGACTCGGTCCCGGGACTGCCGTCCTCCGGCAGTCCGATGCAGGCCACGCTGCTGGTGTAGACGATGCGCTGGACGCCGGCACGGTGGGCCGCTTCGATCAAATGGCGTGTTCCGTCCACGTTGGCGCGATACATGGTCTGCGGATCCGGGACCCACAGACGATAATCGGCCGCGGCGTGAAACACTGCGTCACAGTCCGCCACGGCGCGCTCGAGCGAAGCCGGATCGGTCAGATCGCCAACGATGTTCTCCACGGTGAGCGCACGCAGGTTGCGCCGGTCAGAGCCTGCGCGTGTCAGCACGCGCACGCGCCAGCCGGCGCCGAGCAAGGTGCGCGCGAGCGCCGCGCCCACGAAACCGCTCGCACCCGTGACCAGAGCTTTCAATGCGTCTGCCTCCAACGGCCGTCGGTCAGCGCGCGCCGGGCCGGCAAGTCCGGCGCGGCGATGCGCGAGAGTTCATCACATGCCATGCGGAATCGGCGCGCCAGCTCGCGCACCGCGCCGATGCTCCAGGGAGCGAGCGCGAGCCCGAGCACGAGTCGGCCGATCTGCACCTCCCCACCGCGGCTCGCGGCGAGCACGGCGGGCGGCAGATCATCCGCCGCGGTATCGACCACGACGCGCAGCACCATGAACGGTACGGCGGCGGCGGCGGCAAAGCGCGCGACGGCCGCGCTCTCCATGTCGACGGCCCCACAGCCGCTCTCACGCCAGGCGAGCGCCTTGTCGAGGCGTGTGCCGACAGGTACTCGGCTGGTCAGCAGCGGCGCGTCGCTCACGATGCAGTCCCGCGGCAGCGCAGCGCGCACCGCCTCGCGCCAGCGCGGATCGGTCGGCAGGGCCGGTTCATCCGGCACCACCACTTCGCTCGGCACGAGCAACGTGCCGCAGCGCAGCACCGGATCGAGTCCGCCGGCGGTGCCGAAGCTCGCCAGTGCGGTGGCGCCGGCTTCGGCCAGGCGCAGCGCGCCGGCTTGTGCCGCATCCCACCCCATGCCGCTCACCGTGAGCAGCGCGTCGTCATCGAGTTTGAACACACCGCCTGCGGCGAGTGGACGCTGCTGTGGGTCGAGTGCGCGTGCCTCGGATGCCAGCGCCGCGACGATCCCCACGCAGTTCAAGGCGCGCGCGGCCTCCCCTGACGGTAGGCGGCCAGCGCCCAGAGGGGGAAGAACGCCGTGTAGCCGTGATACTTCAGGTAAAACACGCGCGGGAAGCCCGGCGCGGTGAAACTCGGGTGGCTCCACAGGCCGCGCTCATCTTGGTGCTCGAGCAGAAACTCTACGCCGCGACGCACCGCGGGGTGATCCCGCTCGCCGGCGGCGATCAGCGCCAGCACCGCCCAGGCGCTCTGGTACGTGGTGCTCGGGAACGGCTGCTCGCCGTGATGGGCCCGATCATAGCTGTCGTTGCTCTCGCCCCAGCCGCCGTCGCTGTTCTGCCGGGCGATGAACCACTCGACCGCCCGGCGCACCATCGGATCGTCGCGGCCGACGCCGGCCGCCTCGAGCGCGACCAGCACCGACCAGGTGCCGTAGATGTAATTCGTTCCCCACCGGCCAAACCACGAACCGTCGGCCTCCTGCTCGGCGCGCAGGTACTCAAGCGCCCGCGCGATGATCGGCCGATGTTCGGCACGGCCCATGCGTCCGAGCACCGTAACCACACGCGCCGTGACGTCGCTGGTGGGCGGATCGAGCAGCGCGCCATGATCGGCGAACGGAATCAAGTTCAGGTTGTAGTGCGTGTTGTCGGCATCGAACGCAGCGAAGCCGCCGTTGCGGCTCTGCATGCCGGTCAGCCAGCCGATCGCCCGCTCGATGCTAGTGCCATAGTACTGCGCATCCTGCGCCTGATGCATCGACCAGGCGACGACCGCCGTATCGTCGAGGTCCGGGTAATGGGCATTGCCGTACTGGAAGGGCCAGCCGCCCGGGGCGAGCCCGGGGCGGCGCGCGCACCAGTCGCCGCGCACATCGAGCACCTGCCTCGGCAGCAGCCAGTCGAGGCCAGCCCTCACCGCCGCGAGACTCGCCTCATCCCCGACCGTCTGCAGCGCCAGGCAGGCGAGCCCGGTGTCCCACACCGGTGAGACGCACGGCTGGCAGTAGGCGCGATCGCCCTGCTCGACGACGAGCTTCTCGATCGCGCGCTTGGCGATCAGGCGCCGCGGATCCTGCGGCCCGTAGCCGAGCAGGACCATCATCTCCAGCGCGTTGACCATCGCCGGGAAAATCGCCCCGAGACCGTCCTCGCCGTTCAGCCGCTCGAGCGTCCAGGCCTCGGCACGCGCGATCGCGGCTCGGCGCATCGGCCCCGGGATCAGCGGATCGATCAGCCGGAACACCCGATCGAGCGCGAAGAACACCCGCGCCAACGCACTGCCCTCTCCGGGCAGGTGAAAGAAGTGCCGCTCGTGCTCCGGCGGCGTCACGAACAGCTCGCGGATATCGATGCGGCGCGGATTGCGCGCCCGGGGCTTGAGCGTGCACAGCACGAACAGCGGCACCATCACGGTGCGCGACCAGTACGACACCTTCTCCACGTGGAACGGAAACCAGCGCGGCAGCAGCATGATTTCCACCGGGATGTACGGCACGGCGCGCCACGGCACCTCCCCGTAGAGCGCCAGCGCGATGCGCGTAAACACGTTGGTGCGGGCCGCTCCACCGCGCTGAAGGATCGCCGCGCGGGCGCGCTGCATGTGCGCAGCTTCGGGGGAATCGCCGGCGAGTTTCAGCGCGAAATACGCCTTGACCGTGCAGGACAGGTCGAGCGCCCCACCCTGGTAGAGCGGCCAGCCGCCCTCATCTTGCTGCTGCTCGCGCAGATAGCGCGCAAGGCGCTGTTCGAGCGCCGGGTCGATCTCATCCAGATAATGCATCATCAGGATGTATTCGGCCGGAATGGTGCAATCGGCCTCGAGTTCGTACACCCAGTGACCGTCGGCCTGCTGTTGCCCGAGCAGCGCATCGCGCGCCGCGCGGATACCGCGCTCGAGCCGCCCGGGCCGTGCCGCGGGCTCAGCGAAATCCGGCGCATCGGCGAACGCAAGACTCTGCGACTCGTCGTTCACTGCGAACCCCCACCGCACTGCAGCTGGGCCGGGGCCTGCTCGGCCTCGAAGGCAGCCGGCGGCACGCCCGCCGGGCGCAACGGCACATCGTCCACGGCAAGTGGCAGTCCGCGCGCGGCGCGCTCGAACAGCCGGCGCAGCATCGCATCATTGCGCACCGCGAAGTTGGCGAGCGTCTGCGTCATGGCAACCGCCGAGCGCGATACCTTCACCTGGGTGCCGGCAGTGAAACCCGGATGCTCCTGGATCTTGCGCAGCGTGAGCGCGGCGAGCCCGAGCGCCCACAGGCAGAAGCGACGGATGCCCACTTCCTCGCCAGGAATGAGCAGCGTGAAATCGAGCGCATTGCGCAGATGGCGGTGCGCAATCCCGATCAACTCGATCATGCCGTCCTGAAAACCCGCACCGCCCCCTGGCGGGAGCGTCGCGAGGTCGACGCCGTAACGCGTGAACAGCTCCTGCGGCAGCCAGCATGCCCCGCGCGCCCGGTCCTCCCAGACGTCCTTCAGAATGTTGGTCATCTGCAGTCCCTGGCCGAACGACGGCGCGAGCGCATAGAGCGCGTCGTAGTGCCGCTCGATATCGGCCGAGTATCCACAGAACAGCTCCGTCAGCGTCTCTCCGACGATGCCCGCAACGTAATAACAGTACGTGTCCAGATCGGTATTGCGCGCCAGGCCCCGCACGCTCGCCGTGCGCTGGAACTGGTGCATACCGTGACTCATCACTTCGATGCAGCGACGGATCGCGTTGCGCTGGCGCGCTTCGAATCCCTCCACCACGCGCATCACGCGCACGGTGTTGTTCACCAGGTCGCGCTCCGCCGCCAGCGTGTGCTCGGTGAGCCGCGGCGCCACCTGGCGGGCGAATTCGCCGGCATCCGCGCGGCCCTGCACGACCCGGGTGAACTCGCCGAGGAAGCGGTGCGTATCCTGCGCCGAGAGTGCCGGCTCGTCCTCGACCGTGTCGGCGATACGGCACAGGAGATAGGCGCTCGTGACCGCGGTGCGCAGCGCCGGCGGCAGCTGCGGGATTGTCAGCGCAAAGGTGCGCGACACGTGCGGCAGGATCTCGTCCTGGTAGGCCTGATCGGACATTGGCGTAGCTGACATGCGCGGGTCCTGTCGATCAGTTGCGCCGCGCGAGCAGCCAATCGGCCACGGCGCGCAACGCATCGGCCTTCGCACCGAGCGGTTCAAGGGACTTCAGCGCAGCCTCGCTGAGGGTGCGCACCCGCTCCTGCGAGCCGGCAATGCCGAGAATCGCCGGATGGGTCGACTTGCCGCGCTCGCGGTCGGCGCCCGCCACCTTGCCGAGCGTGGCGGTGTCGCTCAACTCATCGAGCAAGTCGTCCTGGATCTGGAAGGCGAGCCCGATCGGTGCGGCGAAGCCGGCGAGCGCGCGCTCGAGGCGCGCATCGAGTGCCGGCACGCAGGCCGCGCCCATCATGACGCTGGCGCGGATCAGCGCGCCGGTCTTCAGTGAATGCAATTGCTCGACCTGCTCGATCGAGAGGCTGCGCCCCTCGGACTGCAGGTCGATCGCCTGGCCACCGGCCATGCCGAGACTGCCGATCGCCTCGGCGAGCAGCCCCACGAGGCGCACACGCACCGCCGGAGCATCCGGCAGACCCGGATCGCGCGCCAGCAGTTCGAACGCGAGGGACTGCAGCGCATCACCGACCAGCAGCGCAGTCGCCTCATCGAACGCCTTGTGGCAGGTCGGCCGGCCGCGGCGCAGATCGTCATCGTCCATCGCCGGCAGATCATCGTGCACGAGCGAATACACGTGCACCAGCTCGAGTGCGCACGCGGCGGCCTCGACCTGCTCCTCGGCGAGCCCCAGCGCACGCGCCGTGGCGAGCAGCAGAATCGGACGGACGCGCTTGCCGCCGCCGAGCACGCTGTAGCGCATCGCCTCGTGCAACCGCTGCGGCAACCTTCCGGGCGGCGGCAGGCGCCGCGAGAGCGCATCCTCCATGCGCGCACGCCACTGATCGAGCTGCGCGATGAAACCCTCAGGCGCCGCTGACACGGCGGCCTTCCCGGTTCGCGGCGGTGCGCACGTCGGTGAGCGGGATCGTCACTTCGGTCGGTGCCGGTGCGGCGAGCGCCGGCTCTTCGTAGACGAGCGGCAGATCCGGGGCCATCGGGCCTTCGAGCCGCGGCCCGCGCAGCGAGCGCCACAGCGCCTTCAGCGGATGCGCAAACGCATCATCGACGGCGGTGCCTTCGTAGCCGCAGTGCGCCATGCAGTTGTTGCACAGCGGATTGCGCCCCACGCCGTAACGCTCCCAGGCGGTGTCCTCCATCAGCGAACGGAAGCTCGTCGCGTACCCCTCTCCGGTGAGCAGGTAACACGGTCGCTGCCAGCCGAAGATGTTGTAGGTTGGAGTGCTCCACGGGGTGCACTGATAGGCCTGGTTGCCGGCGAGGAAATCGAGGAACAACGAGGAATGATTGAACGCCCAGCGGGTGCCGCGGTCGCGGCCGCGCTTGAAGATCTCACGAAACAGCGACTTGCTCGCATTGCGTCCGAGGAATACGTCCTGACGGGGCGCGTGCTGATAGCTGTAGCCCGGCGAGACCATGATGCCCTCGATGCCGAGCTGCATCGCCATGTCGAAGAACTTCGCGACGTCATCCGGGTCTTCCTGCTGGAACAGCGTGCAGTTGATCGTCACGCGGAAACCCTTCGAGCGCGCCAGACGGATCGCGGCGACCGCCTTGTCGAACACCCCTTCCTGACAGACCGACTCGTCGTGCCGCTCACGATTGCCGTCGAGGTGAATCGAGAAGGTCAGATACGGCGAGGGCTGGTACTCGTCGATGTGCTTGGCGAGCAGGATCGCGTTCGTGCACAAGTACACGAAGCGCTTCTTCGCCACGATGCCGGCGACGATCTGCGGCATCTCCTTGTGGATCAGTGGCTCCCCGCCCGGGATCGACACCATCGGCGCGCCGCACTCCTCGACGGCCGCGAGTGCGCTCTCGACCGACAGGCGCTTTTGCAGGATCTCCTTCGGATAGTCGATCTTGCCGCAGCCGGCGCAGGCGAGGTTGCACTGGAACAGCGGCTCGAGCATCAGCACGAGCGGATAGCGCTTCACCCCGCGCAGTTTGCGGCCGATGATGTAGCGGGCGACCCGGTACTGTTGAATGAAAGGAATACCCAAATCCGTCTCCCAAGGTTGTACCGGCGCCCGGGCCGCCGGCTGGCTCCGCCACCGGAGCCGCGCTAAAGAGTCCGCCTAGCCGCGCCGAAGCGCGCGCACGGCCGGCTGATGCTCCTGCCGGATCCGCTCCCACTCCTGGACGAACCAGGGTGTGAACCGCACCGCGCCGGCGCGCACCTCGACATCGAGCGCCTCGGGCGCAATCCAGCGCCAGGCGGCCAGCTCGCTCCGATTGGCGCGCACCGCCGGTGCGCTGCAGCGACCGATGAATACCGAGCACAGCTCATGCTCGGCACCGGCCCCGTCAAACTGTGCTTGATACTTGAATTTGAACAGAAAGTGCAAGGGGCACTTCAGCCCGAGCTCCTCCTGCAGCCGCCGGTGAATCGCCGAGTCCATGCTCTCGTCACGGCGCGGGTGGCTGCAGCAGCTATTCGACCAGTATAGCGGCCAGAGCCGCTTGCCGGCGGCGCGCTGCTGGATCAGCAGATCCCCATCCTCATTGAAGATGAACAGCGAGAACGCCCGGTGCAGCAGTCCGCTGCCCTCGTGGCATTCCCTACGGCTGGCGTGCCCCACTTCCCGGTCGGCATCGTCCACCAGGATGAGGCATTCGCTGCCTGCAGGACTGTCGCTGCGCGGCAACACTTCACTCGAGGCGTCGCAGTGATCCATCACTCGGCTCCCCCCGTACGAGGTGCAACCGTGTACCCTATGGGCCGTACAGGAAGTCTCAAGGCTGTGGATGTGTCGCTCATGGCAGTCCGCTGCGCGGGAATTCCTTTGGACATCGTCTCCCGCAACCTGTTCAGTATAACGCTTCGAGGACCATGCACGCTCTGGGGCTGTTGCTCGGCGCTGCCGCGCTCGGTTATGCGCTCACAGCCTATCTGGCGGTGCTGCGCGCGCGCTCCGTCGCACCCCTGCCCCCGGTAGCCGGACGCCCGGCGGTCACCGTCCTGAAACCGCTCTGCGGGGCCGAACCCGGCCTCGCCGAGGCGCTGCGCAGCCTGTGCGCCCAGGACTACCCGCCGCTGCAGATCGTGTTCGGGGTTCAGGATCCCGCCGACCCTGCCCTCGAGGTGGTGCAGGCCCTGCGCGCAGAGTACCCGAACCGGGACATCGCGGTGGTCATCGATGCGACCCGCCACGGCTTCAGCGCCAAGGTCAGCAACCTCATCAATATGATGCGCGTGGCGCAGCACGACTGGCTGGTCCTCGCCGACGCCGACGTGCACGTACCTCCGGGGTATCTCGAGGGCGTGTGCGCCCCTCTTGCGGACCCGAGCGTGGGCATCGTTACCTGCCCGTACCGCGGCCGCCCCGCCCACGCCCGCGGCTGGGCCGGCCTGTGCTCGCGCCTCGGCGCGCTGTTCGTCAACGACTGGTTCATGCCCTCGGTCCGCGTGGCCGCGCTGTTCGGCTCACGTGACTTTGCCTTTGGCGCGACCATAGCGCTGCGGCGCGCCGTGCTCGATGCTTTCGGGGGGTTCGCCGCCATTGCGGACCAGTTGGCCGATGATTACCGCATTGGCGAGCTCACGCGCCGCCAGGGTCTGCGCACCGTGCTGTCGCACGTGGTCGTGGACACCGGCATCGACGAGCGCAGCCTGCGCCAGCTCGCCCAGCACGAGACGCGCTGGCTGCGCACCATCCGGGCCGTGCGCCCCGCCGGTTATGCCGCCGCAGGCGTGACCTTCAGCCTGCCCGTGGCACTGCTCGGCTGCCTGCTCGCCGCCGGTGCGCCAGTGGCATGGGGGCTGCTGTTGGCCACCGCAATGGCGCGGGTAATGCTACATTTCGCAGCCGGCGATCCGCAGCCTGCCGAAGCCGCCGCCTGGAGAGGCCTGTGGCTGCTGCCCGTGAGCGATCTGCTCGGATTTTTGCTGTGGTGCTGGGGATTCGCGGCCCGCGAGGTGCAATGGCGCCAGTCGCGCTACCGGGTGGCGCGCGATGGCTCGGCCCGCCCGATTACTTGAGGACATTACGTCATGATGAGAACCCTGTTCCTGCATCCTCCGTCATTTGATGGATTCGACGGCGGCGCCGGCGCGCGCTACCAGGCCAAGCGGGAGATTCGCTCCTTCTGGTACCCGACCTGGCTCGCCCAGCCGGCCGCCATGGTGCCGGGAAGCCGGCTGCTCGATGCGCCGGCCGACGGGCTCTCGATGGACGAGGTGCTGCCGCTCGCGCGCGAATACGACCTCGTCATCATGCACACCAGCTCCCCCTCGTTCCCCACGGATGCGAAGGTGGCCGAGCTGCTGAAAGATCAGAACCCGCGCCTGAAGGTCGGCATGGTCGGGGCAAAGGTGGCGGTCGATCCGGACGGTTCGCTCGGGGCCTCCAGTGCGATCGATTTCGTCGCCCGCGAAGAGTTCGACTACACCTGCCGTGAGGTCGCCGAGGGTCGCCCGTTCGCCGACATCACCGGTCTGTCGTACCGCCGTGACGGCCAGATCGTGCACAACCCGGCGCGCGCCATGATCGAGAACATGGACGATCTGCCCTGGGTGACGCCGGTCTACAAGCGCGACCTGCACATCCCGAATTACTTCATCGGCTACCTGCAGCACCCCTACGTGTCGTTCTACACCGGGCGCGGCTGCCGCTCCAAATGCACCTTCTGCCTGTGGCCGCAGACCGTCGGCGGACACCGCTACCGCGTGCGCAGCGCGCAGAGCGTCATCGACGAGGTGCGCTGGATCCAGGAGAACATGCCGGAGGTGAAGGAGATCTTCTTCGACGACGACACCTTCACCGACTTCCGCCCGCGCGCCGAGGAAATCGCCCGCGGCCTCGGCAAGCTCGGAGTCACCTGGTCGTGCAACGCCAAGGCCAACGTGCCCTACGAGACGCTGAAGATCATGAAGGACAACGGCCTGCGCCTGCTGCTGGTCGGTTACGAGTCCGGCAACGATCAGATCCTGCACAACATCAGGAAGGGTCTGCGCACCGACATCGCGCGCCGCTTCACCCGCGACTGCCGCGAGCTCGGCGTACAGATCCACGGCACCTTCATCCTCGGTCTGCCCGGGGAGACCAGCGAGACGATCCGCGAAACCATCAAATTCGCGGTCGACATCAACCCCAACACCATCCAGGTGTCGCTCGCCGCGCCCTACCCTGGCACGCAGCTGTACCAGGAAGCGGTGGACAACGGCTGGCTCGCCGCCTACGACAACCTCAACCTGGTGAACGATCGCGGCGTACAGCTCTCCCCGATCAGCTACCCGCACCTGCCGGCCAAAGAGATCTACCACGCGGTCGAGACGTTCTACAAACGCTTCTACTTCCGTCCGGGCAAGATCGCCGAGCTCACCGGCGAGATGCTCAACAGCTGGGAGATGACCAAGCGCCGCCTGCGCGAGGGCGTGGAGTTCTTCCGCTTCCTGCACGCGCACGAGGCCTGAGCTCCGTCGGTGAAGGCCCTCGCCGTCACCGCCGATGATTTCGGCCTGCATGAAGCGGTGAACGAGGCCATCGAGCAGGCCCACACGGGAGGCGTGCTCACGTGTGCGAGCCTGATGGTGGGGGCGGACGCAGCCGAGGACGCCGTACGGCGTGCGCGCACGCTGCCACAGCTCGGCGTCGGACTGCACGTAGTGCTGGCCGACGGCCGGGCTGTGCTACCGCCGCGACGGATCCCGGCCCTCGTGGACGACTCGGGGCGTTTCTCCGAGCGGATGGCACTCACCGGCGTACGGTTCTTCGCGCTGCCGCGCGTCAGACGGCAACTCGAAGCGGAGATCCGCGCGCAGTTCGCCGCCTTCGCATCGAGCGGCCTGCCGCTCGATCACGTCAACGCGCACAAGCACTTCCATCTGCACCCGACGGTGCTCTCGATGCTGCTATCGATCGGGGCCGAATACGGCAGCCCACCAGTGCGCTGGCCGCGCGAGCCGCGGTGGGCGGCCGCGCCCGGCGGCGCAGTCGCGAACGCCCTGCTCTCGCCCTGGCTCGCGCTCATGCGCTGGCGACTGCGCGCCGCCGCAGTGACCTGCAACGATCAGGTGTTCGGCCTCGCCGGCACCGGCGCGATGGACGAGTCGCGCCTGCTTAAGATCCTGCGGCGCCTGCCCGAGGGGCTCACGGAGATCTACCTGCACCCGGCGACCCGCAACGAACTGACGCCAGCCATGCAGACCTACCGGCACCGGGATGAGCTCGATGCGCTGCTCAGCCCGAAGGTCCGTGAGGCCATCCGCGCCTGCGGCGCCGTAACCGGCGGGTTTCGCACCCTCACCGGCGCCAACCGCATCGAGCGCGGAACGCGCCGCGCCGCATGAGACTGACCGTCCGCATCGCCCTGCTGGCGGGACTTGCGCTGCTCATCGCGCTGTTGGCGCGCGAGGGCACCGCCATTCTCACGCCGATCGAGCAGGCCGGCTGGGTGCTGCTGTGGCTCGTGCCGCTGCACGCACTGCCGCTGCTGCTCGACTCGCGCGGCTGGCAGGCGCTCATCCCCGAGCGCGTGCCGCCGGGTCGGCTGCTGTGGATCGCCACGGTGCGCGAAGCGGTCAACCGGCTGCTGCCGGTCGCCAACATCGGCGGGGAGTTGATCGGCATCCGCTTGCTCGCTGCCGGTGGCGTCGAGGGCGTGTGCGCCGCCGCCAGCGTCACCGCCGAGGTAGTCCTGACGCTATTCAGTCAGTATCTGTTCGTGCTGATCGGCGTAACCTGCCTGCTCAGTCTCACCGGCACCGTACGCTCTGCCGCCGACGTGCTAATCGGACTCGGCGCGAGCCTGCCGCTGATCGTGTTGTTCGCCGCGCTGCTGCACTATGGCTCGGTGTTCGAGCGCATGGAAAAAGTCGCCGTGAAAATGCTCGGCGACCAGATGCTCTCACTGCTGAACGGCAAGTGGTCGGCACTCGATGCCGCACTGCGCGCGCTGCTCGCCGACTGGCGGCGCTGGCTGCGCACGCTCGCCTGGCAACTCGCCGGCATGCTCTCCGGTACACTCGAGACGTGGCTGGCGCTGCGTTGGCTCGGTCACCCGGTAAACGTCGAGGCCGCCGTGGTGCTCGAGAGCCTGATGCAGGCGGCACGCACGTTCATTTTCATCGTGCCGGCGGGAATCGGCATCCAGGAGGTGACCCTGGTCGGGGTCGGCCGTCTGATCGGCGTCGACGCCGAACTTGCCCTCGCATTGTCGCTGACCAAGCGCATGCGAGAGATTCTCTTCAGCGCGCCGGCGCTGCTATCCTGGTATTGGACTGAAGGAAAGAGGGAGTTGCACCATGTCCGCGGTTCCGGAGGACTTTGACCCAGCTTCGCTGCGTCCAGGATCCCCCGAACACAAGCGCCTGCTCGCCCGGTTCTTCTTCGACACGCACGTCGAGTACGATCCGGAACACATCGCCTGGCCGACGCTCTCGGCCGACGAACTGAAGCGCCTTACCGCTCTGCCATTCTGGCAGGAGGCCGTGTCCACCGAGAACGTCACCTCCAACACCGTCACGGCGGCCGCGGCGCTCGAGAGCGACCCGGAATTGAGCCGCGCGATCGCGCTGCAGGGTTTCGAGGAACAGCGCCACGCCCGCCTGCTTGCCGCACTCACCGCTCATTACCGCATACCGATCGAACTTCCGGCGCCCTACACAC
The DNA here is from genome assembly GCA_021849615.1 of Pseudomonadota bacterium. Lineage (GTDB taxonomy): Bacteria > Pseudomonadota > Gammaproteobacteria > Steroidobacterales > Steroidobacteraceae > 13-2-20CM-66-19. The sequence goes on along the minus strand of JAJZSQ010000045.1, from coordinate 2,652 downwards.
CGCACCATCTGGAGGACGACTTCCTGTTCGCCGGCTTCGGCGAATGCTTCGATTCGTTCTTCGCGTTCGGACTGTTCGCACTGGCGCGCGAATCGGGCTACTTCCCCACTGCGCTGGTGACGGTGTTCGACCCGGTGATGGAAGAGGAAGTGCGCCACATCCTCTTCTTCGTCAACTGGGTCAAAGCGCGCCGCTTACAGCTGCCCTGGTGGCAGCGGCCCGCGTTCCGCGCACGCTGCGCGTGGATCATCCTGAAACAAGTCGCCTCGCGCGTGAAGACCGCCCGCACCCTCGGCGGCGGGGACGCGCCCGCAGCCAACAGCGAGAACTTCACGCTCACCGCCCATCAGGATCTCAGCGCACCGGTCACGCTGCATGGCTTGCTCGGGAAATGCCTCCAGGAGAACGACCGCCGCATGGCGCGCTACGACGCGCGGCTCCTGCGCCCGCGGCTGGTGCCGGCCATCGCCCGCGTCCTGTACCGGGTGCTGCCGAAGAGCCTCTGACGCGCCGGTCGCGCGGGTGTAAAACCCGCGCGGCCCGGTCTCACTCCGGCGGGGTTCCCTGCCCGACCAAGCGGTGTGCCCGGCCGGCGACGTATTCGTAAATCGCCTTCAGGTCGTGCGGGGAGAAGAAGCCCGCCCAGGCCGGCATGCCCTTGGCCTTGCGACCGACCATGGCAATCTGGGTCATTTGCGCTTCGCTCATCCCGTTGAGCACCGACTGGCGCAGATCCGGGGCGTACTCCGAACCCATGGCGTCCTCCCCGTGACAGCGGAAACAGTACGAGTTGAACAGCTCGTAACCGCGGAACACCGATGCAGTCACCTTTTTCGTGCCCGGACGAAACACGGGAAAATCTAGAGTGACCTGCTTGCCGTCAACCGTATAGCGATACGTCTTCGCCGCCGGGATGACCCCGTGCTCGGCTGTCGGACTGATGGAGAGAACCCAGCTGACGACCTCACCGAGCTGCTGCTCGGTGAGCTCAGGATGCGCCGGCATCGGAATGTCGCCCCATGTGCCGACGTGCCCGAACTTGACCGCGTGCACGAGCAACGCCTTCGCCCCGGGCTGATGCGCAAATCGCTTGGCAACCGCAGCAAATGACGGACCGACCACTTTGTGTCCGACGGCGTGGCAGGAGAAACAATTGCTGCCGCGGGCGAGTTGTTCCCCCGGCGGCATCGCCGCGACGGCCGGCAGCGTGAACCCGATGGCGCACACCACCAGCAGCGCCGGAAGCACCGGCACGGTCGAGCCGGCGCCCAAGTCGAACGGAACGGAGATTTGCTTGAACTTCGCTACGTGTGCCATATCTTGCATCGATTCACAACGTTACCGCGTTAGCCTTGTCAGCTCCCCTGTGCACACATCCCTCAGGGAAGGATGCCGACGTCGTACTCGTCCATGATCTGTTTGATCTGTGCCTTGTGCGATTTGATCACCGCGTTGAGCTGCGGAATGAGGTGCTTGTGCGCCGGCGCAACGCCAAGCGACATGAAGAACAAGTACCGCTCCGGAGAGCCGAGGGCATTGGTATCCGGTACACGCGTCATGGTCAGGTCCGGATAGTTCTTCTTGATGAAATACCCGACCGCCGGCTCCCAGGTGATCAGGACGTCGACCTGGCCATCTTGTACGGCTTGCAACGTCGCCTTTGGCGATGCCGTGGGATTCTCAGCGGTATCGAACGGCGTCGCCTTCAAGAGCATTCCGCGCATCTTCAATCCCATCTCGGGCGGCGTGCCCATCTCGAACCCGATCTTCACGTGCCGCAGCACCGGGGAGTCCATGCCATCGGACAAATCGTAATGGTGACTCTTCTTGTAGACGAAGACATACGTCGAACCGTAGTACGGATCGGTAAAGTGCTCTTCAACATCCCCGTACGGCAGATCCATGATGATGTCGCAGCGGTTCTTATCGAGATTTAGCGCGAGGAAATTGTCGAATCCGCCCGGCTGGCGGTAGCTCGACCAAACGTAGTGCACGGGGCGCCCGAGGGCCAGGCCAATCAGTTCGGCCACCTTGTTCTCGAACCCCTCGCCCAGTCGATTCGAATACGGCAGATAATTCGGGTCTGCGCACACGGTGAGCGGCCGTGCCGCCGCCGCGGCGGTCCCGCCGATCAGCAGCAGTACGGACAGACCCCGCAGCATTGCCCCGATGACTCTCTTGCGTGACATACGTCTTTTTTCCCCTTCGCGTTGAGCGATCGCTGCGGCGCCTTGCGTTGCGCCGATTCCGCCGACAAAGTGGGCCGCGCCGGCGCCCGGCACGGCCCACTCCAACAAGGGCCGGGGCAACCCCACATCATCCTCGCCCCGTTCCGCCCACTCAACCTTTCGGCAATGCGAACACCATCAGTGTCCCGCCCAGTTGGGTGTACTGGTTCAGGCTCTGGTCAAGTCCCACGGCCCCCAGTCCTGCGGTCCCCTTGTGCAGGTTGTTGGTCATGCCGATCGCCGCCCAGCCACCGACACCGGTCAACACCGCAACATACTGCCGTCCGTCATGCATGTAAGTCACCGGATTGCCGATGATGCCCGACGGGCAGTGGAAGCTGTAGAGGATCTTCCCGGTGTGCACGTCCACGGCACGGAAGTCGCCCTTCAGCGTGCCATAGAACGCCAGTCCACCGGCGGTGGT
>JAJZSQ010000193.1 GCA_021849615.1 Pseudomonadota bacterium | reverse complement strand
CGGAGAGTTTGAATCTTTCCACAACGCCATGAGAACCCCCAGATGTTCGGGTAGCTGAAGTCAGTCCTGTGCACGGTACCTCGATCAGCGCGCGAGAACCAGTGTCTTTAAGCGACGACACCGTCAGTGTGACGCCGCTCACACCCGCCACTCACGCATCGATCAGCTTCAGCACTTCCTCGGTTTTCTCGCGCATCAGCGCCTCGCTGCCGCGACTCTCGACGTTCAATCGCACCAGCGGCTCGGTGTTGGAGCCGCGCAGGTTAAAGCGCCACTCGGCGAACTCCATCGACAGCCCGTCGGTATGATCGACGGCGAGCGCGCTCTTCGCGTAGTGCCGTTGGACGCGCTCGAGAATCGAGCGCGCGTCGGTCGCGAGCTTGCGGTTGATTTCCCCGCTCGCCGGAAAGCGCCGCATGCGCTCCCCGAGGAGCGCCGAGAGCGGCCCGCGCTCGGCGATCACCTGCAGCGCCACCAGCCAGGGGATCATGCCGCTGTCACAGTAAGCGAACGAACGAAAGTAATGGTGCGCGCTCATCTCTCCGCCGTAGATGCCGTCCACCTCACGCATCTTCTGCTTGATGAACGCATGCCCCGAGCGACACAACACCGGCGTACCGCCGTGTTCGCGCACGACGTCGATGGTGTTCCAGGTCAGACGCGGATCGTGCACGATGCGCGCGCCGCGCTCGCGCTTCAGGAACACCTCGGCGAGCAGACCGACCAGGTAATACCCTTCGATGAAGGTGCCGTGCTCGTCGAAGAAGAAGCAGCGGTCGTAATCGCCGTCCCACGCGAGCCCGACGTCCGCCCCGCTCTTGCGCACCACTTCGGCGGTGGCCGCGCGGTTCTCCTCGAGCATCGGGTTGGGAATGCCGTTGGGGAAAGTCCCGTCCGGGGTGTGGTTGACCTTGATGAACTCGAACGGCAGGTGCGGCTCGAGCGCATCGATGGCGAGGCCCGCGCCGCCGTTGCCGGGGTTCACGACCACCTTGAGTTTGCGCAGCTTGCGGGTATCGACGTAGCCGAGCAGGTGCTCGATGTAACGCTCGCGGATATCGAGTGCGCCCTCGCGGCCGGGCGTGGCGGCCTTGCCGGGCAGTTTGCCGGCCGCGATCATATCGCGCATCTCGTTCAGCCCCGTGTCGGAGCTCACCGGACGCGCCTGTTCGCGCACGAACTTCATGCCGTTGTAGTCCGACGGGTTGTGGCTGGCGGTGACCATGATGCCGCCGTCGAGCTCGTAGGCGAAGGTCGAGAAATACGCCGCTTCGGTTCCCCACAGCCCGATGTCGAGCGCATCGGCGCCGCAGTCAGTCAGCCCGCGGCGCACGGCCGCGGCGAGCGCAGGGCTGGTGAGACGGATGTCATAGCCGACCGCCACCCGATGCGGCTTGACCAGCGCGCAGAAGGCCCGGGCGATGTCGTACGCCAGGGACTCGTTGATTTCATCGGGAATGCGGCCGCGGATGTCGTAGGCCTTGAAGGCGTTGAGGTTCGGCATGCGTGCTCCTGGCGAGAGGCGCAAGGATTGCAGGTGCCGGCAGCAAGGGCAACCCCCAGAGACGGCGCGCCGCCAGGGGCTCGGTCTCGCGAAATGCGCGCCGCGCGCGCTCCGCGTAGACTGCCCTCCGGTTCGCTTCTCGCCCGGTGAGGATCGCCATGACCGAAGAATCGAGCAGCCGCGGCGAATCGCGGCCCCAGCGCCACCGCATCAGCGTCGCGGACTACCACCGCATGGCCGAGCTCGGCCTGCTCGACGCCGCTACCCCGCTCGAGCTCATCGAGGGGGCGATTTTCGATCTTGCCCCGGCGAGTCACGCACACCGCACGACGGTGCGGCGGCTCGAGGAGCGGCTGCGCGCCGCGGTGCTCGGCCAGGCGAACGTGCTGCGGCACGCCCCGATCCGCCTGGGCGCCGATTCGGAGCCCGCGCCGGACCTCGCCGTGCTGCGCGCCGGCCGCGACGGCGCACACCCCCGCCAACCCTCGGCCGCGGATGCGCTGCTGGTGATCGAAGTGAGCGATGCCACCTGGCATTACGATCACGACACCAAGGTGCCCATCTACGGCCGGCACGGCATCCCCGAGGTCTGGCTGCTCGACCTGACCAGCGCCACGATCCATTTCTTCCGCGGGCTCACCGGCGCTCATTACGCCGAGGAGTCCGTCACCGAACATCCGGGCGTGACGTTTCTGCCGGGCCTGACGGATGTGGCGGTCGACCTTGCGGGGCTGTTCCCCGGCGCCTGAGCCGCCGCTGCCGCGCAGCGCATGGCCGCCCCGGTCGGCCGCACCGGGGCGCATCGGGTATCCTTGGCGACCCCGAACCCGGACCCGAGACCGCAATGCTCAAGACCCTGCTTCAGGCCAAGCTCCATCGCGTACGCGTCACCGAGGCGGACCTCGACTACGAGGGCTCCTGCGGGATCGACGAGGCGCTGCTCGAAGCCTCCGGTATCGTCGAGTTCCAGTACCTGGAGCTCTACAACGTGACCAACGGGGAGCGGTTCTCCACCTATGCGATCCGCGCCGCCCGCGGCAGCGGCACCATCAGCTTGAACGGGGCCGCGGCGCGCCGGGCCATGGTGGGCGACCTGCTGATCATCTGCGCGTACTCACAGTACTCCGAGGCCGAGCTCGCCTCGCACCGTCCGGTCATCGTGCTGGTCGATGAGCACAATCGGCCCCGACCGGGGGCGCTCAAGGCGCGTTCAACCCCGGTCTGACGAGAGCCCACCCCGCAGGGCCCGCATCATCGGGGATGCGCCGTGGGTCCGTACGCGCACCGTGTCTACGCTCAATCCGTGCACGGGCGAGGGCGGCCGGTCAGGACGGGCTTTCATGCGCCTCGCACCGCGGCAGCCCAGCGGTGCGCACCGGTTCGAATTCGATACGTGCGGCACCCCGATCCGCGCCGGCGCACGGCGGATCCCGGTTTTGATTTCCATTCACGCCGTGAATGATTATAATTCATACCGTGAATAATCTTCCGCGCTGGGTGAGTGCTGCGCTGGCGGCCCGACTGAAGGTCACGCCGGCCGTGATCCTCACGGGTGCCCGTCAGACCGGCAAGCGCACGCTGGCGGAACACTTGGTCGATGCGCACCGGCGTTTTGCGTCCCTCGACGACCTGGACATTCTGGATCTCGCCCGACGCGACCCCCAGGCGCTGCTCGGCGGTGAGCGGCCCATGACGCTGGACGAAGTGCAGCGCGAGCCTGATGTGCTGCGCGCGGTCAAACGAGCGATCGACCACAATCGCACACCGGGCCGATTCCTGCTCACCGGATCGGCGAACCTGCTGCTCATGCGGGGCGTCTCGGAGTCATTGGCGGGCCGTGCAAGCTACCTGACGCTGTGGCCGATGACACGCCGCGAGCAACTCGGCCAAGGGCGATGCGGCGTATGGGAGGAACTGCTCGAGGCCCCGGAGCGTCAGTGGGAAGACATCCTCCACGCCCAGCCGGAGCAGCCCGAAGACTGGAGGGCGCTGGCCTTGCGGGGCGGCTTCCCGACGCCGGCCCTGACGCTACACTCGATGCCGGAACGGTCGATCTGGTTCGACGGTTACGTGCGCACCTACCTCGAGCGCGATTTGCAGGATCTCGCATCGATCAGTGCACTGCCGGATTTCAGGCGCCTGATGCGCGCCAGCTG
>JAJZSQ010000192.1 GCA_021849615.1 Pseudomonadota bacterium | reverse complement strand
GCAGCACCGGCAGCCCGAACTGCTGCGCGAGGTCGGCGCTCGAGGGTTCCCCGTCGTACAGTCCCATCACCCCTTCGACGAGCAGCAGGTCCGCCTCGCGCGCCGCCTGTGCGAGTTGCGCGCGGCAGTGCTCGGCGCCGCCCATCCACAGGTCGAGCTGACCGACCGGGCTGCCGGCCGCCCGCTCGAGAATCATCGGATCGATGAAATCCGGGCCGGTTTTGAAGACCCGCACCCGTCGCCCGCAGTGCACCGCGTGCCGCGCCAGTGCGGCGGTCACCGTGGTCTTGCCCTGCCCGGAGGCGCTGGCGGCGATCAACAGTGCCGGAACGCTCACGCTCATGGTTCGTGCTAGAGCTCGATGCCGGGCTGCGCGCCGATACCCGCATCGAAGGCATGCTTGACCGGGTGCATGTCGGTCACGGTATCGGCCAGCTCAAGCAACTCGGCGGGCGCGCCGCGACCCGTGACCACCACGTGCTGCGTGACAGGCCGCGCGCGCAGCGCGGCCAAGATGTCCGCGAGCGCAAGGTAGCGATAGCGAAGCACGATATTCAGTTCGTCGAGCACGACCAGCGCGACCGTTGGATCGCGCAGCAGCGCCGAGGCCCTCTCCCAGCCCGCCTCGGCGGCGCGCACGTCCCGGGTTCGATCCTGCGTCTCCCAGGTGAACCCCTCGCCCGCGACATGAAAGCTCACCTGCGGCACGCGGCGGAAGAATGTCTCCTCGCCCGTGGCATAGCGGCCCTTGATGAACTGCACCACGCCGACCCGCAAGTCATGTCCGAGTGCGCGCGCCACCATGCCGAATGCCGAGGAACTCTTGCCCTTGCCGTTGCCCGTCAGCACCAGCAGCACACCACGCTTGCCCGACGCGGCCGCGATGCGCGCATCGACGGCAGCCTTGCGACGCTGCATGCGCAACCGATGGCGCCTCTCGGCATCGCGAGCCGGGTCTGGCGGCGGGGATCCGTGCCCGCTCTGGCTCATCGGTCCGCTCAGCGTGCGTGCACACCGGCGCGCGCCGGCGACCACCGGGTCACGGCCAGGTGAGCCACCGAGACCAACCCGATGTAGGTACCGGTGACCAGCAGGAACGGGCCATACCAACTCGCGAAGTTGGCCCACCACCCGCTGACGCTGGGCTGAGCGATGCGGCTGCCGAGCCAGTAGAAACTGCCTTGGGTCAGCACGTAGCACGCCGTGAAGGCCGCGAGCACGCTGCCGGCGAGCCGCAACGCATCGCCCGGCCGCTGCCGCAGGTGACGCCGCAGCCAGGCGCCGCCGAGCCAAAGCATCGAATAACCGGGAACGATGAACCAGTACGCGCCCGTCACGCAGTAGCTGCTGACGCCGTACGCCCTGATGGCCACGAAGTCGATCACGATCGCCTCGCACAGCAGCACCGGCAGCACCCAGCGCTCCTCGCGCAGATAGAAGCCGGCGAGGAAGAACACCGCCCAGGAAGCATCCGGCGGCGCCCAGAGCGTACCCAGGTGACCGAAGCGCGTTGCGCCCATGGCCACCGCCAGCGCGAGCAACGCGCCCCACTTGGAGAGTTTCAAGGACCGCATCGCATACCTCCGGGCGCGCCCTCTCGAGCGAGCTCAATGTGCACATGACATCCAGTGATGAAACCGCTCTGCGCAGGACGCGGTCGGTGCGGCGGAGAAGGCGGGCGCCGCGCGGGCGCCTTGGGAAACACGATATTCACCCGTTCACTCCGGCACGCGCTCCACGCGCATTGCGGTTGATGAGGAGCGGCAGGAGTGAAGGCAAGTCAGAAGGTCGCAATGCTCGGCATCGCGAACGGTCTGGCTTCGCCCAACGCGAGCCGCCCTGTCTGTCTCGGCCGGTCTCCGGACTCGCGAGTGGAACGCATTCCTGCAGACCGCACCTTCCCGTGCCGGCGGCACAGTGGTTTTTGCGGTCTGACGCTCGCTTACCGTTGCGTGGGCAGCGCCGGCATTGCATCCGCACTGGATGCGCACCGGCTTCCCGTTTCACCCCGGGGGGTCAGACGATCCCCTGGGACACCTGAGACGTTTTGCAGTCTACGCGGCCCCTTGCGGGGGTGCAACCTGCCCGCCTCCTCCATTGTGCGGGTTGCTCCTGCCTCGGCGCACCGTTAGCGTGCCGCTCATTGCGCCACTGTTTTTTGCGGGAGACTGCCATGGACCTCGGACTTCACTCCAAGCGAGCACTGGTGACCGGTTCCACCGCCGGCATCGGCTTCGCCGCCGCGCAGACGCTGGCGCGCGAAGGCGCCAGTGTGATCATCAACGGACGCACCGCCGCACGCGTCGCAGCCGCCGTGGAGCGGATCCGGGAAGCCGTTCCCGGCAGCCAGGTGCTGGGCGTGGCGGCCGACGTCAGCACCGCCGCAGGCTGCCGGCACCTCATTGACACCGCCGCCGACGTTGACGTGCTGATCAACAACATGGGGATCTTCGAGCCGAAGCCCTTTGGTGAGATCTCGGACGAAGATTGGCTGCGCTTCTTTGAAGCGAACGTACTCAGCGGAGTACGCCTGGCGCGGCACTACGTCCAGGGCATGCGCGCGCGAAACTGGGGCCGCATCGTGTTCGTCTCGAGCGAGTCCGGCCTGCAGATCCCCACCGAAATGATCCATTACGGCGTCACCAAGACGGCGCAAATCGCGGTCGCGCGCGGACTCGCCGAAACGCTCGCCGGCACCCACGTGACCGTCAACAGCGTGCTGCCCGGCCCGACGGCCTCCGAGGGCGTCGGACGGTTCGTCGAGGAGCTGGCGCGCTCGGCCGGCAAGGATGTCGCGAGCGTGGAGCGAGAGTTCTTCGCTACCGCCCGCCCCTCGTCGATCCTGCAACGCTTTGCCACTGTGAACGAAGTGGCCGCATTGATCGCCTACACATGCAGCACGCAGGCTTCGGCCACGACTGGCGCCGCGCTGCGCGTCGACGGCGGTGTGGTGCGCGCGATCGCCTGATTCGGCGACATCGTCACGGACGGGTTGCGCCTCAGGTCTCATCCGCGCACAACTGCCTGCGCTGCGATCCGACATGACACTGCACGCGCGTGCAGAACAGGGATCGCTGCGCGCGTCGTGAATTGCAGACACCCGGAATCGACGGTATTCAGCGGAAATTCAGCCCCGGCCCCGATAATCGGGACCGTCGTCTTGAACCCAGGAGTCCGTTGATGAAATTCCGCACCGCGATGCTGATCCCTCTGGCTCTGTGCGCGATGACGGGCCCGGCAATCGCCGGATCAGACTTCACCGGCGGTTTCCGCAATCTCGACCCTTATGTCGGCGCAAACATCGGCCTGTTGCGCTACGACGAGAGCGGCGCACCGGGCTTCTCTCCGAGCGCCATCATGCTGCGTGCCGGAGTGCCGCTGAACCCGTATCTGGCCATCGAAGGTCGGCTGGGCACGGGGCTCTCCAGCGATCAAAGCAATGGCGGCTCGGTCAGCGTCGGCACATTTGGCGGAGCGTATGCCAAGGGCTCCGTCGCGCTCGGCCCGATCTTCTCGCTGTACGGCGTCGCCGGCATTGCCACGGTCAACCTGCACCGTAACTTCCGCGACGACAACACGACGGACACTGGACTTTCCGCCGGCGTCGGTGGAGACGTACAGTTGCAACGAAGCCTGGCGCTGAATTTCGAATGGACCTATCTGCCCGGCGGCAGTGATGCGG
>JAJZSQ010000044.1 GCA_021849615.1 Pseudomonadota bacterium | reverse complement strand
GCCGAGGCGGGCTGGGAGGTGGCCTCGGCGCTGCTGCGCGATCCAACGGTCGCGCTGGTCGTGCTCGACGAACTGAATATCGTGCTGCGCTATCGCTACCTTGCGCTCGCGGACATCTTGGCCGCACTGCGCGCGCGGCCTGTCACGCAGCACGTCGTGGTCACGGGTCGCGGCGCGCCCGCCGAGTTGCTCGAGCTGGCCGATACCGTGACCGACATGCACCCGGTCAAACATGCCTTCGATGCGGGTATCGGCGCACAGCCCGGCATCGAGCTCTAGCGCGAACCATGAGCATGAGCGTTCCGGCACTGTTGATCGCCGCCAGCGCCTCCGGGCAGGGCAAGACCACGGTGACCGCCGCGCTGGCGCGGCACGCGGTACATCGGGGCCGGCGGGTGCGAGTCTTCAAGACCGGGCCGGATTTCATCGATCCGATGATTCTCGAGCGGGCGGCCGGCAGCCCGGTCGGTCAGCTCGACCTGTGGATGGGCGGAGCCGAGCATTGCCGCGCGCAACTCGCACAGGCGGCGCGCGAGGCGGACCTGCTGCTCGTCGAAGGGGTGATGGGACTGTACGACGGGGAACCCTCGAGCGCCGACCTCGCGCAGCAGTTCGGGCTGCCGGTGCTGCTGGTCCTCGATGCCTTCGCCATGGCGGGCACCTTCGGCGCGCTCGCGCTGGGCCTGCACGCGTACCGGCCGGAGCTGAGGCTGCACGGCGTGCTCGCCAATCGGGTCGGCGGACCCGGACACGCAGCGATGCTGGCGCGCAGCCTGAGCGGCCCCGCCGCCGCCATCCGCTTTCTCGGGGCGCTCGAGCGCGATGCGGCGCTCGCCCTGCCCGAACGGCATCTGGGTCTGGTGCAGGCCGCGGAGCTCGAGGATCTGGAGCCTCGGCTCGAGCGAGCGGCCGCGGCCCTCGGTGCGGCGCTGTTGCTGCAGGATATTCCCGCCGTCGCCTTTCCCCATGCGCCGCTGAAGGCGCCGCCCCCGCTTCTCGCCGGTGTGCGTATCGCGATTGCGCACGATGCGGCCTTCTCATTCCTGTACGCGGCCAACCTTGAGCTGCTGCGGGCCATGGGCGCGCAGCTGGTGTACTTCTCGCCGCTGCGGGACGCGCAGGTGCCGCCGGCCGATGCGCTCTATCTGCCCGGGGGGTACCCGGAACTGCACGCGGCGCGGCTCGCCGCCAACCGTCCCTTGCTCCAGAGCGTGCAGGCCCACTGCGGACGTGGCGCCCCTCTGCTCGCCGAATGCGGCGGGATGCTGCTGCTGTTTGAACAGCTGACCGACCTCGAGGGGCGACGGCATGCGATGGCCGGTGTGCTGCCCGGCCAGACTGTGATGCATCCGCGTCTGCAGGCGCTGGCGCTGCAGAGCGTTGCATTTCCGCAAGGGGAGCTGCGCGGACACAGCTTCCACCATTCCAGTCTCCAGACGCCGCTCGAACCGAGCTGGCAGGGGCGCACGCAGCACGGCGGGCGCGGCGAGGCCGTGTACCGCCACGGCGCGGTGACCGCGAGCTACATTCATTTCTACTGGCCGTCGAATCCCGCCGCGGCCGCCGCGCTGTTCCGACCATGAGCGCACCCGTTCAGGTGGGCCCGCGGCGCATCGTGTGCCTGACCGAGGAGACCACCGAGTGGCTCTACCTCCTCGGTGAGCAGGAGCGCATCGTGGGTATTTCGGGATTCACGGTGCGCCCGCCGCAGGCGCGGCGCGAAAAGCCGCGCGTCTCGGCGTTCACCAGCGCGAAAATCGAGCGCATCGTGGCGCTGAAGCCCGACTTGGTGCTGGGGTTTTCCGACCTGCAGGCCGGGATCGCTGCCGAGCTGATCCGTGCCGGACTCGAAGTGCACGTGTTTAACCAACGCAGCGTCGAGGAGATCTTCCAGGTTCTGGCGCTGCTCGGCCGGATGGTCGGCGCGCAGCGCCGTGCGGGCGTATTGATCGGGCGGCTGCGTCGGACACTGGCGCAGGCGCAGCGCGATGCGGCCGCGTTGCCGTGCCGGCCGCGGGTGTATTTCGAGGAGTGGGACGATCCGCTGATCGGGGCGATCGCCTGGGTGGCCGAGCTGATCACCCTGGCCGGCGGCGAGCTCTGCTTCCCTGAATTCGCTGGCTGCGCGCATGCCAAGGATCGCATCATCGCCGACCCGCTCGAAGTCGTGCGGCGGGCCCCGGACGTCATGATCGCCTCCTGGTGCGGCAAGAAGTTCAATCCCCGGCGCGTGCGCGAGCGGCCTGGCTGGGAGGCGATGCCGGCGGTGCGTCACGGGCGACTGTTCGAGATTCACTCGAGCGAAATCCTCCAGCCCGGTCCGGCGGCCCTCACGGACGGGCTCGCGCGACTGCGCACGATCATTGCCGAGTGCGCTCACGCCATGGCCGCTCAGGCGCAGAACAGGGCGCGATGATGGCACGCACGCTGATGATCCAGGGGACCAGCTCCGATGCCGGCAAGAGCACGCTGGTCGCGGGTCTGTGTCGGGTACTGCACCGGCGCGGCGTACGCGTCGCGCCGTTCAAGCCGCAGAACATGTCCCTCAACAGCGCCGTGGGTGCCGACGGCGGCGAACTCGGCCGGGCCCAGGCGCTGCAGGCCCAGGCGGCCGGCCTTGCCCCGACCAGCGACATGAATCCGGTGCTGCTGAAGCCCGACAGCGACTGCAGCGCGCAGGTCATCATCCTGGGCCGCCCGGTGGGAGCGCTCTCGGCGGCCGGGTATCACGATTACAAGCGGATCGCGCGCGAAGCGGTGCTCAGCGCCTATCAGCGGCTGTCCGCGGCATACGAGTTCGTGCTGGTCGAGGGGGCCGGATCGCCCGCCGAGATCAATCTGCGCGAGAACGACATCGCCAACATGGGCTTTGCCGAAGCGGTCGATTGTCCGGTGGCGCTGGTCGCGGACATCGATCGCGGCGGGGTGTTTGCTCAGCTCGTCGGCACGCTGGATCTGGTCAGTGAGCGTGAGCGATCACGCATCACCGGCTTCGTGATCAACCGCTTTCGCGGCGAGCGGGCGCTGCTCGATCCGGGGTTGCAGTGGCTCGAGGCCCGCACCGGCAAGCCCGTGTTCGGCGTGCTGCCGTACCTGCGCGGGCTGCACCTGGATGCCGAGGACGGCATCAGCCGCGAGCCGATCGAGGGCAAGGCCGCAGCCGCCACGCTGCGTGTCGTCGTGCCGGTCCCGCCGCGGATCTCCAATCACACCGACTTCGATCCGCTGCGCCAGCACCCGCAGGTCGAGTTTCGATACGCCGAGGAGGCGCGCGAGTGCGGCGCGGCGGATCTGGTCATTTTGCCCGGCTCCAAGGCGGTGCGCGCCGACCTTGCGGCGCTGCGCGAGCGGGGATGGGCCACGTACCTGGAGCGGCACTTGCGCTACGGGGGCAAGGTGCTCGGCATCTGCGGCGGACTGCAGATGCTCGGGGAGTCCATCGAGGATCCGGCGGGCGTCGAAGGGCCCGCCGGCGGCAGTGCGGGGTTCGGGTGGCTCGCGCTGCGTACGGCGCTCGCACCGGAGAAGCAATTGCGCAACGTGCGCGGACGGCTCGTACGCGACGGAGCCGACGTGCGCGGCTACGAGATTCACATGGGAACCAGCTGCGGCGCGGCCCTCGATCGTCCCCTCATCCTCCTCGATGACGGGCGATGCGACGGAGCGGTGTCGGACGACGGGCAGGTGGCCGGAACCTACGTGCACGGGCTGTTCGAGTCCCCGCGGGCCTGCGGGGCGCTGCTGCGGTGGGCCGGGCTCACCGAACCGCTCGAGCGGGATTTCGCGGCGCTGCGCGAAGCGGCGCTCGATCGTCTGGCGGACACGCTCGAGGCGTCGTTGGCGCTCGAAGCGCTCCTCGGCGGCAGCTGACGCCAGCGCTCGGATGGCCGGCAGCCGCCGGGCGGGTCTACACTGGGCTCATGACCATGCCGCAAGCCCCGGATCCCGACCGGGCCCCCTTTTCCATCGCAGGGATTGATCACATCGTACTGCGTGCGCGCGATCCGCAGCGGCTGGTGGCTTTTTACCGCGACGTCCTCGGATGTCCCATCGAGCGCGAGCAGCCGGAGCTCGGGCTCACGCAGCTGCGCGCCGGTGCGGCACTCCTCGACGTGGTGGCGCAGCGGGCGCTGGCCGGGGCCCCGGCTGCATCGCCGGGCGGCAGCCCCAATCTCGATCATGTCTGTCTGCGCATCGCGCCCTTCGATGGGACGCGTCTGCGCGCGTATCTGCTCAGCAAGGGCGTCGCCAGCGGCGAGCCGGTGCTGCGCTACGGCGCCGAAGGCGAGGGGCTCTCGGTGTATCTTCAGGACCCGGAGGGCAATGGCGTCGAGCTGAAGGCGCCCGCCGTTGCGGGCTGAACACCGGAGGCGCTCGGGCCCGACCGGTCCGAGCTCACGGTGGCGGGGGATCCGGGCGTGCTGCGCGGATGCCCACCGCGGCGGATCGCGGCCCTGCCATACCCCCGTGACGGCGCCTGACTGCGCTCACCGTCGCCACGCCGGGCATCGGGACCGTACGGCCCCGGGGGCGACCGCGCTCACCCGGCTGGATTGAGTTTGCCTGCGGCGGCAGCCGTGCTAGGATGCGCGCCCCGCCGTCGGGGGCTGCCGCCAGGCCGTCCCGGCCGATGCGGCGGGGACGGTGCGCCCGTAGCTCAGTTGGATAGAGCGCATGGCTACGAACCATGAGGTCGGGAGTTCGAATCTCTCCGGGCGCGCCATTGTCCCCCGCGCACCGCTCGGCGCCGAGGCCCTAGATCCGCTCCCGGTTCTGCATCGTCTCGTCCGCGCCCGTGACACCCCTCAGAGTGTGTGCAGCGCCACGCCCTGCGCGCGAGTTTGAATTACCATAATCGCCCATCATGCGTTTCAGAATTCCGTCCTCTGTCCTCGCCGCCGTCGCTCTGCTCGCGGCAGTGCCGGCACACGCCGAGTGGGGCGCGCTGGCGCGCCTGCAGCGCCAGGGTGCGCTGGTCACCGCGCTGGCCGTCGATCTGCGCACCGGCCGGGTCATCGAGCAGATCGACCCGGACCGGCGCCTGACGCCCGCCTCGCTCACCAAGCTTGCGACCGCGGCTGCGGCCCTGCAGGAATGGCCGCCGAACGAGCAGTTCCAGACCCGGCTGCTGGCGATGCAGCCGCTGCACGCCGGCGTACTGCACGGCAATCTGGTGCTCGCCGGCGCCGGCGATCCGTCGCTCGACGACCGCGCGCTGTGGGAGCTCGCCGCCGAGGCGCGCGGCGCCGGCCTGAAGGAAGTGGCCGGCTCGCTCATCGTTGACCCGCTGCCGTTCGGGACGATCGCCTGCGGCAACCGCGACCGCTGTGCGGCGCTGCTGCGCAGTGACAATGCCTACAACGCGCCGCTGTCGGCGATCGGTGTCGATTTCGGCACGTGGTGCGTGCGGGTCGTGCCGCGGCGCCCCGGGCTTGCCGCCCGCGTCGAGGGCTGCGGGGTGACGCACCTGCCCATTCCGGTCACGGGCACCATCCGGACCGTCGGGGCGCGTGCGCGCCAGACGTTCTGGGTTGAGCGGCGCACAGAGAACGGCGAGGACACGCTGGCGGTCGGGGGCGATGTGCCCATGGGTCGCGGTCAGCGCGTCTACCGGGCCATGTCCGATCCGGCGCGCGGTACGGGCCTGCTGCTGAAAGAGGCGCTGCGCGAGATCGGTGTGCGGATCGCCGGACCGGTGCGCGTGCGCTTCGAGCCCCTGCCGGCCCAAGTGCACCTGCTGGCGCGGGTCGATGGGCTCATGGTGCGCGAGCAGCTGTGGCGGATGCTGCAGTACTCCAATAATTACATCGCCGATGTGCTCACGCTCGACATGGGCGCGATCACGCAGCCGCATGAGACGCTCGCCTCGGCCAGCAAGCTGCTGGAGAACTTCGTGGCGGGTACCGAGTATGGCGACCCGCCCGATCCGGGCCCGCCGCCGCTGTTCAGCGGCAGCGGCCTGACCACCGGCAACCGGCTCTCGGCGCACGACCTGGTCCAGTTGCTCAGTCACGAGTACCACGATACGCGCCGATTCGGTGCCTTCTATGCCGGGCTGGTCGCCCCGCACGATGCACCGTTCCTCTTCCTGCGCCAGGGCAATGCCGATTGGCTGAACCGCGTGGCGCTGAAGACCGGCACGCTGAATGATCCGCGCTCGGTGTGCGGCGTGGCCGGCTATCTGCGCACCGAGCACGGCGGCTGGATCGCCTTCGCGGCGATCGTCAACGGCGGCCCGCGCTGGCGGCACGTGCCGCTGTACCAGGCGATCGGCGCCGAACGTTCCGACATCGAGGCGCTCGCGCGGCATTACTGAGGCGCGCGCCGGGCGCCCTTTGCTATCCTCGGGAAATTTCCCGGAGGTAGCCCGTGGCGTCATCGCTCGGTGAAGATCAATCCGTCGTCGCCGATCCCTGGGGCGAGCGCATGCCGCGCACGGTGGGGCTCTGGAGCGCCGTGGTCGTGCTGGTCGGGGTCACCGTGGGCAGCGGCATCTTCCGCGTGCCGGCGACGGTCGACGGCCTCCTGCACTCGCCCGGGCCAGCCATGCTGTGCTGGACGCTCGGCGGCCTGGTGGCGCTCGCCGGGGCGCTCTCCGTGGCCGAGCTTGCCGCGGCCCTGCCGCGCTCCGGCGGGATCTTCGCCTACCTGCTCGAGGCGTACGGTCCGGTACCGGCGTTTCTGTTCGGCTGGACGGAACTCGCGGTCATCCGCGCCTCGGCGCTCGGGGCGACCTCCACGATCTTCGCCGAGTACCTCGGCTATTTCATTCCGTTGACGCCCGCACAGGTGCACTGGGTTGCCGCCGGCACGATACTCACCGTGGGCATCATCAATTACGTCGGTGTGAAGCGTGCCGTCGCGGTGCTTGCGCCGGCCACGGCCGCCAAATTCGCCGCGCTGCTGGTGCTCGGCCTGCTCGCTTTCAGCGCCGTGTCCGGTGGAACCGCCAGCCATGCACCCCGGGTCCTCTGGCACGGCGGGGCGCATCTGTCGCTGATCGCCACCGCGCTGGTGCCGGTGATGTGGACCTACGATGGCTGGGCCGACGTGTCCTTCATGGGCGGGGAGGTGGCTCAGCCGCAGCGCACGCTGCCGCTCGCGCTGATCATCGGCACCTGCTGCGTGATGCTGGTCTACCTGGTGGTCAATCTCGGCTTCCTGTACGCGCTGCCCGCCCGGGCCATCGCGCATGCGCCGCTCGTGGCGACCACGGTCGCGCAGCACATCCCGCTCATCGGCAGCGCCGGTGCCGTGGTGATCGCGGCCGTCGTGTTGCTCTCGACCTTCAGCGGCCTGCATGCCTCGCTCATGACTGGCTCGCGGGTGATCTTCGCCATGGGTGATCGCGGCCTGCTGTTCCGCAGTGTCGGGCGGGTCTCCCCGCGCTTCCAGAGCCCCTCGGTGGCGATCTGGATCGCCACCGTGCTCGGCTGCGTGTACGTGATGCAGAACGACTTCGCACAGCTCGCCGATCGCTTCGTGCTCGGACTGTGGCCGTTCTACGTGCTCACCGTGGCCGGGGTCTACGTGCTGCGCCGGCGCCAGCCGGACCTCGAGCGCCCGTACCGGACCTGGGGCTATCCGATCGTGCCGGCCGTGTTCCTGCTCGCCTCACTCGGGATGCTGGCCAACGCGCTGGTCACGGACCCGCGCGACACCGGCGTGACGCTCCTGGTCATCGTGTCCGGCATTCCGGTGTACTACCTGTGGCGGCGTTTCACGACTCCCCGGGCGGCATAGCCTCGAGCTGCTCGGGCCCATCCAACTTATCGCCGAGCAGCCGGCGCACCGCCACGTAGCACAGCGGAATGATCAGCACGCCGAGCACCACGGCGCTCAGCATGCCGCCGACCACACAGGTGCCGATATCGTGGCGGGCGTTCGCGCCGGCGCCGGTGGAGACCACCATCGGGAACACGCCCAGGATGAACGCGAACGAGGTCATCACGATCGGCCGGAAGCGTAGCCGCGCTGCCTCGAGCACGGCGTGGTGCAGGTCATGCCCCTGGCGCTGCAGTTCGACGGCGAACTCCACGATCAGGATGGCGTTCTTGGCGGTCAGGCCAATGATCGTGACCAGACCGATCTTGAAGAACACGTCGTTCGAGAGGCCGTGCAGGGTTGCGCCGAGCGCGCTGCCGATCAGGCCCACCGGTATCGCGAGCAGTACCGCCGCGGGGATGCTCCAGCTCTCATAGAGTGCCGCGAGCGCCAGATACACCACCAGAATCGACAGGGCGAACAGCATCGGTGCCTGTGCGCCGGAGAACTTCTCCTGCAGCGACTGGCCGGCCCAGTCGTACCCGAACCCGTGCGGCAGGTCGCGCCTCACCAGGCGCTGCATCTCGCTCATCGCCTGTCCGGAGCTGTAGCCCTGGCCGGCCGAGCCGATGATTTCCACCGCCGGATACCCGTCGTAGCGGGTCAGTGCCGGGGCCGCGACCGTCCAGCGGGTCTGGGTGACGGCCGACAGCGGCACCATCGACCCGGCGCTGCTGTCGACGTAGAACTGCTGCAGATCGCGCGGTCCCATGCGGTAAGGCGCAGCGGCCTGCACCAGCACCTGTTCGACACGGCCGTCGTAGATGAAGTCGTTGGCGAACACCGGTGCGAGCATCAGCTGGATGGCCTGGTAGGCCTGCTGCGTCGAGACGCCCATCGAGTCGGCCTGGACCCGATCGACGTGCAGGCGCAGCTCCGGCTCGGGCGCCAGCCCGTTGATGCGCACGTTGTAGAGCCGCGGGTCGTGGTTGGCCTTGGCGATGAGCGTGTCGGCCGCCGCATTGAGCGCCGCGCGGCCAAGTCCGGCCCGATCCTCGAGGTAGAAGTCGAAACCGCCGAACTGGCCGAGTCCCTGGATGGTTGGCTTGTTGACCACGAAGATCTTCGCGTCGTGGATGTGCTGTTTGGCCTGGCGGTTGGCCCAGCGGATCACCTGATTGGCCGTCTCGGAACGATCGCTCCACGGGACCAGGTGCATGAACGCCCGGCCGGCATTCTCCGAGTTGCCCGCAAAGCCGCTGCCGGCGAGCTGGAACACATCGTGCACCGCCGGGTTCTTGATCATGATCTGGTAGAACTGGTGCAGCACCGCCTCGGTGCGCTGCAGCGTCGCGCCCGCGGGCAGCTCGACACTCGCCATGATGTCGCCCTGGTCTTCGTCCGGCACGAAGCTGCCCGGGAGTTTCACGAACAGGAACAGTCCGAGCGCGAGCATCACGGCGAACCCGGTCATCCAGCGCGGCAGGTGCTTGACGGACTCGAACACGCGGTGCACGTACGCCGCCCGGGTGCTCTCGAACGCTCGATTGAAGTAGCGGAACACAACGTTCGCCTTCAGATGTTCCGGGCGCATCAGCGAGGCACACAGCGCCGGGGAGAACGACATCGCGAGCAGCGCCGAGAACATGATCGACAGCGCGATGGTGAGCGCGAACTGGCGATAGATCACCCCGGTGCTGCCGCCTTGCAGAGCGCTCGGGATGAACACTGCGGCGAGCACCAGGGTGATCGCCACGATCGCGCCAGTGATCTGGCGCATCGCCTTGCGGGTCGCCTCCTTCGGCGGCAGGTGTTCCTCGCGCATGATGCGCTCGACTGCCTCCACGACCACGATGGCATCGTCGACGACGATGCCGATGGCCAGCACCATGGCGAACAGCGTCAGCTGATTGATCGAATAGCCGAGCGCGTAGACGCCGATCATCGCTCCGAGCAGCGCCGTTGGCACGACCAGCATCGGGACCAAGGTGGCCCGGAAGCTCTGCAGGAATACCAGCATCACGATGAACACGAGCGCGAACGCCTCGAGCAGCGTGATGGCGACGTCCTTGATCGCAGCCTTGATGAAGATCGTCGAGTCGACGGGCGTGAACCAGCTGACCCCGGGCGGGAAGGTCTTTTGCAGCTGGGCCATCTTGGCATTGATCAGCTTCATCACCGTGAGCGCATTGGCGCCCGGCAGCAGCTGCACGCCGAACGGTGCGACCACGGTGCGGTTGACCTTGCCTGCGAACGAGTAGTTCTGCAGACCGAGCTGTACGTCGGCGACGTTCTTCAGGTAGACCGACGTGCCGTTGGGATTGGTGCGCAGCAGAATGTCGCGGAACTGCTGTGGCGTGTTGAACCAGCCCTGGGTGGTGACGGTGGCCGTGGTCTGCTGACCGGGGACCGCCGGCGCCGCGCCGATCGAGCCGGCGGCGATCTGGATGTTCTGGCCCTGGACCGCCGCCAGCGCGGTGGACGCCGACATGTCGTAGGCATGCAGCCGGTTCGGATTCAGCCAGATGCGCATCGCGTAGTCAGAGCCGAACAGATTGGCCGAGCCGACGCCCGGGATGCGCGCGATCTGATCGATGATGTGCGCCGCCACCCAGTGATTGAGCGCGGCGCGGTCAGGACCGCCCGGGTGGGCGCGCAGGGCGAGCACGGCCAGGAAGCCGGCACTCGATTTGTTGATGTTGATGCCCTGCTGGTTGACCTCGGTAGGCAGTTGCGGCTCGGCGAGCGCGACGCGGTTCTGGGTCTGCACCTCGGCGATATCGGGGTTCGTCCCGGTGGCGAAGGTGAGGGTGATCTGCGACTGGCCGTAGCTCGACTGCGAGGTGAAGTACACCAGGTTGTCGATGCCCGTGAGCTGCTGCTCGATGACCTGCGTGACCGTCGACTCGACGGTCTTGGCGTTGGCGCCCGGGTAGTTGGCGCTGATGATGACCTGCGGCGGGGCCACGTCGGGGTATGAGTCGATCGGCAGGTGTGACAGTGCGATCGCCCCGCCGAGACAGATCAGGATGGCGATGACCCACGCGAAGATGGGCCGGCCGATGAAAAATTGAGGCACGCGCTGCTCCTAGCGATTGGCCTGCGGTGCGGCATGCTCGGGCTGCAGATCGACCTTGGCGCCCGGCTGGGCGTTCTGGATGCCGGAGACGATGACGCGCTCGCCGGCGGCGAGTCCTCGCCAGACGATCCAGTCGCTACCCGAGGTGCCCTCGGTGTCGACGGGTTTCTTCACGACGGTGTCGTTGTTGTCGACGGTGAGCACGTAGGCGCCGCCATTGGTGTCTCGCTGCACCGCGGCCTGCGGGACCAGGAAGGCGTTCAGCGCACGCCCGACGCTCAGGCGCACGTGCACGAACATTCCCGGCAACAGGTGACCGTGAGCGTTCGGAATGACTCCGCGCAACGCGATGGTGCCGGTGGAGGGGTCGACGCTGGCGGCCCGGAAGTCGAGCTCACCGGGCTGACCGTAGTCGGTCCCATCCGAGAGCATCAGCTGCACCCGGGCCTTCGGACCGGCCAGCGCCACGCGGCCGGCCTGCAGCTCGGCGGTCAACTGCTCCTGCAGCGCGGCCGGCTCATTGAAATTGACGTAGATCGGGTTGATCTGATCGACGGTGGTGAGCAGTGTCGCGGTGCCCTGGCCGACCAGCGCACCCTCGGTGACCTGCTGTTCCTCGGCAATGCCGGTGATCGGCGAGGTCACGTTCGTATAGCCGAGGTTGATGCGTGCGGATTCGACGTTGGCTTCGGCCTGCTGCACCAGAGCCGAGGTGGAACGGGCTGCGGCCTGATCGGTGTCGAACTGCGACTGCGCGATCAGGTGCGAGCCGATGAGTGCGCGGTCGCGCTGCAGCGTCACGGCGGCGTTGGCGGCGTTGGCCTTGGCTTCGGCCAGCGCAGCGAGATCGGCATCGAGCGCGGCCCGGTAGGGCGCCGGATCGATTTGAAACAGCGGCTGGCCGGCGCGCACCTCGGTGCCCTCGGTGTACCGGCGCTTCAGCAGGACACCGGCAACGCGTGCCAACACGTTTGCCTCGCGGTATGCGGACAGCCGACCGACGAACTGCTCGGTGAGCGGTACCTGTTGGGGCTGAACGGTGACGGTCTGCACCAGGGGCGTCTGTGCGGATTGCTTCGGCTGTGTGGCACCGCAGCCCGCCAGCAGCACGGCCGCGGGAACGGCGCCGAGCAGCGCGAATGCACGGCGCACGGCGCGCGCGTTCGGCGAGCAATTCTTTGCACTTCTTGACAAATGCGTCTCGGGGAGCAAAAGTAGGACTCCTCACTGCCAGCCACGACCGTGGCTGTGGTTCCATTGCGCTCGATCGGGCGCGGGAACGACGATCTTAGCGATGCCTGCCTGGGCAATCTAGCCGAGATTCGGCAGAACGACAGAAACCGAAGATCAGTTCCCCGTGGCGCTCACGCTGTGAGTCAGCGTGGCAGTAAGGCGCACGGACCATATCGGACTCCGCGGACGTCCGTGTCCGAGAGTCCGGCGAGGGCGCGCAGAGGGGGTTAGGGCGCGCCGCCGCTCGAGGGGTGATCCAGTTGCGGGTAAAGCTTCAGCAGCGCTTCCGTCACGCCGTTCGTCCAGCCAAACCCATCCTGCAGCGGATATTCGCCGCCACCGCCGGGCAAGTCGCGCTCGACGTTGTATTTCTCGACCAGCTTGCCGGTATGTCCGTAGACGCGCCGCACGGTGCGCACCCATCGGCGCGCAATGCGCTGCGCGAAGCGGGGATGGCCGTAGCGGCGCAGACCCTGAACGGCGATCCACTGCAGTGGTGCCCAACCGTTGGGCGCGTCCCACTGTTGACCGGTGGTGATCGTGGTCGTGACGATGCCACCGCGCTTGAGCAACTGCGCTCGGGTCACCGCGGCGACGGCGTTCCCCTGGTGCGCATCGGCGAGTCCGACGAACAGCGGGTAGAGCGTCGCGGCACTGAGCTCGCCGGTCCGCCGGTGGGTGCGCCAGTCGTAGTCCATGAAGTAGCCGCGGTGGGCATCCCACAGGTAGCGGTCGATGGCGCGCCTGCGGCGCGCGGCGCGTGCGGCAAATTTGCGCGCACACGCCAGTTCATGCCGCGCCGCGCAGCCGCGGGAAATGGCGCGCTCCATGCCGTAGAGCAGACTGTTCAGATCGATCGGCACGAGATCCGTGGTGCGGATGGTCCCGAGGTGGCGACCGTCGCCGAGCCAGCGGGAGCTGAAGTCCCAGCCGCTTTCGGCCGCGGCGCGCAGGTTGCGGTACAGCACCGCCGGCGGTTCGTGCGAGCGGCGCGCCAGCAGCACGTCTTTGCGGTACGACTCGTCCCGCGGCGTGTCCACCGGCGACCAATACCGGTTCAGGAGCGCTCCGTCGGGCATGGCGACGACGTTGCGCCGGGCCTGACCGGGGCGCAGGCCGACCGCGCCGCGCATCCAGTAGGCGTATTCGCGCCGCAACGAGCCGAGGTGAGCGGCCCAGGCGCGCGCCGGATCGTGCTGATCGAGCAGTCCGACCATCAGGTAGTACACCGGCGGCTGCGAGCGTGACAGGTAGTACGTGCGCGTTCCGTTGGGAATGTGGCCGTAGGTGCGGATCAAGTAGGCGAAGTCATCGACCATGTCGCGGGCATTGGCGATCCGCCCGTCCGGGATGAGCCCAAGCATGGTGAAGTAGGAGTCCCAGTAATAGAACTCACGGAAGCGCCCACCCGGGATGATGTACGGCTTCGGCACGTACAGCAGTGAGGAGTACAGCGGCGGCACGACGGCTGGACGCGTCAGCAGCGGCCACAGGGCCGCGATGTGTGTTTGCAGCGTGGGGGTCTTCGGGACGCGGGTCCGATCCGGCGGCGGCAGCGTGAAGTTCTCCTTCACGAAGCGCAGCAGTGCAGAGCGCGTGCGTGGATCGCGCTTGCGGAAACGCTGCAGGATCACCGGCGGCGCGGCCTTGGGGACGGCATCGACGAAGGTCTTGCCGTCCGGAAACACGCGGGCCATCTGCACGCGTACGAACAGCGGACCGAACAGCTGCGCCGGCGTTGCGTAGAACGCTGGTGCAGCCGCGGCGGCGGTGCACGTCAGGGCCAGCAAAGCGCCCAGGAGCGCCGTGCGGCGCTTCCCTGCAGTGGGATGGCTCGAATACATGCTCATGAGTTGCTGTGTTGCGGTAAATCCATGCCCCGCGCGAGCCGGCCCCGCCGGAGCGCTGCGCAGGAGTGTGCAGTTCAGTCCGACGAGGGGTGCCTGCGGCGGGCCATCGAAGCGCACGCTGACCTGTTCACCCTGTCCCCCCTCCTGCAGAGTCTGCTACGGCGCCGCCGGACTGCGGCGTTTTCCGATCTTCTTACGGTCATGCGCAATGGTTGTCACTGCCGGATGACATCGATACCATGATGATATCGATGTCATCCGGGCGTTGCAATACCATCCAACGGCCGCGGCGGGCGCTTGATTCATAAGGAAAGCATCCATGCGAGTTCGATTCTCACCTCGGGCCTGGCCCGTTGCCGCACTGACTTCGGCCGTGTTCTTCAGCGCAGCAGTGGCTATGGCGGGGCCCCTCGCGTTTCACGTCCGGCAGGGGCGCTTCTTCAACGCCTTTCTGCGCCAGGGACCGGTGGCCGCCGATCTGGTGCTGCGCTCCGGTCCCGATCCGCGTCTCATCGTCGCGTTTCCGGCCGGAGACAGCGGCGTCGGCATCTGGTTCGATCGCGAGCCGCGCTGGGCGCGTTGGCGACTGCTGGGTCCGCTGCATGCGGTGCGCACGCACGATCGGCACGGTCGGCCGCTCTATGGAATCTCCGCGGTGCTCGAGCTCTCCGGTGATCCGACGCTGCACGTGCACCAGGCGGTCCTCTCGAGCATCCGCGTGCTGCGCGACTACGGCTCACTCGGCCGGCTGCCGCCCGGCATCGCAACGCCGGCGCAGGTGAGTGCGCAGCGCATCGCCTGGGCCCGCGAACGGCTCGACGGTGGTGCCGCGTATCGCCTGACGGTGCAGGTGCTGCGCGGGCGGGTGGAGGGAACCCGGGTGCTCGCGGACCGCCGTGGCGTGATCCGCATGCGAGTCACGGGTCTCACCGGAGAGCCGCCGCTGACGCCACTCGCCGGCCGGC
Organism: Pseudomonadota bacterium; assembly: GCA_021849615.1. Classification (GTDB taxonomy): domain Bacteria; phylum Pseudomonadota; class Gammaproteobacteria; order Steroidobacterales; family Steroidobacteraceae; genus 13-2-20CM-66-19. The sequence goes on along the minus strand of JAJZSQ010000044.1, from coordinate 4,776 downwards.
AGCTGCTGCGCCATCCGCACGCCGGTAGCGCCGCGGCGCGCGACACGCTGACGTTCCTGGCGTACCGGCAGAAATTCCTCGCCGGGTCCTGGCGGTTCGATACCTACTTCGGTCGCGACACGTTGATGAGCGTACGGTTGCTCATGCCGGCGCTCACCGCCAACGCGATCGACGATGCGCTCGACTCCGTGCTCGAGCGGCTCTCGGCGCATGGCCAGGTCGCGCACGAGGAGGACATCGGCGAGGAGGCCGTGCTCGAGAATCTCAAGCACGGGGTGCGCTCGGCCGCGCCGAGCTACACCTATCTCATGATCGATGAGAACTACATGCTCGCGCCGGATGCTGCGGCATGGTTGCTCAATCCGCGCGAGCGCGCCCGGGCGGCGTCCTTCCTGGCCGCGCCGGTGGGGGGGGCCGAGGAGCGCCGCGGCACGCACGGCGCGGCGCTGGTGCGCAACCTGCGGTTCGTGCTCGCGAGCGCCGCACCGTTCGCCCGCGATCCGGTCCGCGCGCACCTGATCGGTCTGAAGCCCGGCGTCCCGGTCGGTGACTGGCGCGACAGCAACACCGGTCTCGGTGGCGGTTACTACCCGTACGACGTCAATGCCGCACTCGTGCCGGCCGCGCTGGATTCCATCGCGCGGCTGTATGCGAGCGGGCTGCTCAATCCGTATCTCACTGTCGCCGAACGGCCCCAGTTCGCGCACGCGGCCCGCATGGCTCAGGTCTGGAGCGAGCGCGCCTCGCAGCTGTTCACGGTGACAGTGGCGCACGCGGCGGCGGTGCGAGACGTCAAGGAGTATGCGGCCACTGATGCCGTTCCTGCGCGTGCTGCCGTGGCGTCGCTCGGCCGCGGTCCGGTGTCTTTCCCGGCGCTCTCGCTGCAGCGCTCGGGTCGGCCGGTTCCGGTGATGCAGTCGGATGTCGGCTACGTCCTGCTGTTCGGTAAACCCGCACCCCGGACGCTGCAGAGACTGGTGGCGACCGTGATGCGGCCGTTCCCGGCAGGGTTGCTGACGGGCGCCGGTCTGGTGGTGGCCAATCCCGCGTTCGCGTCGCCGGCGCTCGCGGCCGAATTTACCCGCAACGCCTATCACGGCACGGTGGTCTGGTCCTGGCAGCAGGCGCTGCTCGCGGCCGGTCTCGCGCGCCAGCTGCGCCGCACCGATCTGCCGCCGGCGGTGCGCGTGCACCTGCAGAATGCCGAGCGCGCATTGTGGCGGGTGATCGCCGCGACGCACTCGATGGCCAACAGTGAACTGTGGTCCTGGACGTACGGCGCGGGCCATTACCACATTCGTCCGTTCGGCTCGGCGAGCGCCGACGCCTCTGAAGCCGACGCCGCGCAACTCTGGAGTACAGTGTATCTGGCGGTGCGGCCGCCTGCCGGCCTGATGCGCCCGGCGCACCGCGCCGTGGCCGGGACGCACTGAGCGTGACACGCGCCGGCCTCGGGTACGCAACGCTCCGCGCTGCGGTGGTACTCGGGGCGGCGCTGTGCGCGGCGGCGGGTCCGCCGGCGCACGCGGCCGGCGGGTTTCGCCTGCGCGTGGATGCCGCGGGACTCGCGGACTATTTTCCCGGCATGTTGGGCAACGGCATGCTCGCAACCCTGACGGCCCGGCGCGGGACCCGCGCCACCCAGACGTACATGGTCGGGCTCATGGACCGTACCCCCGGGGACATAGCCCGTCCGGCACTGCTGCCGGGGTGGAACGGCATCGATTACGACCCGCAGCCGGGTGCGGGCGAGGCAGACTGGATGGACCGCGGCGCGTTGCATGCGACGCGCTTTCGCGATTATCACCAGACACTCGATCTGCACGATGCCGTCCTGACGACGCGCTACCGCTACATCGCCGGGACGCGGGTCACGGCGATCACGGTCGTCAGCTTCCTCAGCCAGCGCCAGACCCACCTGGGGGTGATCCGGCTGAGCATCACGCCGAACTTCAGTGGCCGGGTTGTGCTCGATTTTCCACTCACCCTCTGGCCGCCGCATTCGCCGCGCTTCGCGCTCGGGCGTCTGACTGGACCGCAGGTCAACCAGGCGCTGGCCGCCCACGGATTGACGTTGACAGCGCGCGCGCCGGCCACGCCCGACCGTGCCGCGCTCTGGTATCCGGGCACGGTGTCCGTGCGCCGCACCGGTCTCTCGGTTGCTGCGCACACCCTGTGGCTCGCGGGCCGCGCCGCCAACAGCCTGCCGATCGCGATGGCCGCGGCGGTCACGCTGCCGCGGCACGCGCTGCTGCGCTCGGTCACCGGGCGTCGTGGCCCTGGCCGCCTCGCATTGCGGGTGATCCTGCACGTCCGGCGGGGGCACACGTACACATTCACCAAGTTTGCGAGCGTGTCGCGCGCCGGGTGGGGTGGCGGCGGCGCAGCCGATCTGGCGCGGGTCCGAACAGCGCGCGCGCGCGGCTTTGCGGCGCTGCTGAAGCAGCAGCGCGCCGCGTGGCATACCTTGTGGCGGGCCGACATCCGCATCGAGGGGGACCGCAAGGCGCAGCAGGTGGCGCACTCGGCGCTGTATTACCTGCTCGCGAACACCAGTCCGGACACCGGCTGGGCGGTCGGTCCGTGCGGCCTGACGCTCTGCTATGCCGGGCATGTGTTCTGGGACAGCGACACCTGGGTGTATCCGGCGCTGCTGCTGCTGCACCCGCGGCGGGCCCGTTCGCTGTTGACGTTCCGCGAGCGCACCCTGCAGGCCGCGCGTGTGCGTGCCCGGGCGCTCGGCTACGTCGGGGCGATGTACCCCTGGGAGTCCGATCCGTACAACGGCAGCGACCAGACACCGGCCTCCGCCCGGGCACTCTCGCTGAGCGAAATCCACGTCAACGCCGAGATCGCCATTGCGCAGTGGCAGTACTACCTGACGACCCTCGATCGACACTGGCTGCGCACGCGCGGCTGGCCGGTGATCCGTGCGGTGGCGCGCTTCTTTGCCAGCCGTGCGGTGTACGACGCCAAGACCGGCCGGTACGACATTCTGCACGTGACCTCGGTGTCCGAGTCGCACGGGGACATCCCCAACGACACGTACACCAACCTGGTCGCGGTGCGCGCCCTGCGCATCGCCGTTGCGGCCGCCCGCGCCCTCGGGGTGGCGCCAGGTCCGCACTGGCAGCGCATGGCGGCGCGGATGGACATTCCGCTCGCGCCGGGCGGCGGGCACCACTTGCCGTACCAGGAGTCGCTCGCCGCCGCCGCAGGTCCGGCGTTCGGGGGCGGCCCGCTGCCGCTGTTGTTCCTGCCGGCGCTCGATCTGCGCCTGCCGCCGGCCCTGTGGCGGGGGGACTATGCCGCCGCGGTGCGGCCCGTGCCGCTGGCGCATTTTGCCAATGTCAGCATGGGGATTCTGCCGTGCGTGGCCGCCGCGGACATGGTGGGCCGGGCCGTCGCGGCGGGCCGTTGTCTCGATCTATATCTGACCGGCGGCACGCTGAAGCCGCCGTTCAACGTGCGTACCGAGACGGTGAGCAACAATGTCGGGCCGTTCCTCACCGGTGCGGGTGCGTACCTGCAAAGTCTGATCTTCGCATTGACGGGTCTGCGGATCCGCCACAGCGGCCTCGTGGACGCGTACACTGCGGTTTTGCCGCGCGGCTGGCGCTCGCTGACGCTGCGCGGGGTGCAGTTTCGGGGCCAGCGCCTCGAGATCACGGTCGTGCGTGGCGCGCACGGCCGCGTGCAGCTGAAACGGAGAGTGTTATGAGCGCACCGGCGCAACGATCGACTGGGGATGTTCTGCGGCGCGGCGGCGCCGGAGTCGCAGTGCTCGCGACGCTGCTGCTGGCGGCGTGTTCACGCGGTCCGGTCCAGCACGGATCAGTGGTGCTCGCCGGTAAGGCGCGCTTCGAATTCCTCACCCCCACGCTGGTGCGGATGGAGTATGCGCCGCACGGGCACTTCGTCAACGCGCCCTCGGTCGTGGTGCAGAAGCGCAACTGGTCCGCCGTCTCCGTGACCGTCGAGCAGAGCGGCAGCTGGATGATTGCCTCTACGGGCCCGCTCAGTGTGCGCTATCGAATGCACTCCGGGCCGTTCACGCCGAAGAATCTCCAGGTATCCTGGAAGAGCGCTGGTGCCTCGGTGCACCGCTGGGTCCCGGGGCAGCACGATCCGCTGAATCTCGGCGGGCTCACCTACTCGCTCGACAATGTCAGTCGCCAGAACCTGCCGCCCGGGAAGGAGGATCGGGGGAGCCCGGTCAACGACATCATCCCGGGCATCGATGTGCAGCTGGCGCGTGCCCAGCCGGGATTGCTCAGCCGTGCCGGTTACGGCCTGATCAATGACAGCGGCACGCCGGTGTGGAATGCGGCGCATACCTGGATCCATCCGCGCAAGAGCGCCCATGACCAGGATTGGTATCTGTTCGCCTACGGGCGGCACTACCGGCGGGCGCTGCGCGAATACGCCGAGCTCTGCGGGCCTGTACCCATGGTTCCGCGCTACGTGCTCGGCCCGATGGTGACGGATCTGAATTTCGAGTACTTCCCCGGATCGCCCGCGGTGCGCAATCCGGCGTTCGCCCGCTACGGCGTGCAGCACATCGAGCGCGAACTGACGCGCCTGCGCAGCGCACAAATTCCACTCGACACGCTGGTGCTGGACTTCGGCTGGCACAACTACGGCTGGCAGGGCGGCTACGACTGGAGTCCGCTCATTCCGCATCCGCGTCAGTTCATGGGCTGGCTGCACCAGCATGGCTTCAAGCTCGCCCTGAACGATCATCCTGGTTACGCCAATACCCGCGAGAGCGGCCTG
>JAJZSQ010000191.1:1227-3711 GCA_021849615.1 Pseudomonadota bacterium | reverse complement strand
GCGCGCATCGTCACGCTGAGCGACCCGCGGATTTCCCCGGACGGGCGCCAGATCGCCGTAGTGCTGTCCCGGCCGGATGTGAAGACGGACAAACCCGATCAGCAGATCGACCTGATCGAGGTGGCGAACGGCACGCTGCGGCCGCTGACGCGCTACCGCAAGGGCGTGCACACGCCGCGCTGGTCGCCGCACGGGCACCGGCTCGCGTTCATCGCGAGCGCCCCTGCGGTGCCTCGGAGCAAGAGCGCCAGCGCGGCCAAGTCGCACGCGCAGGTGTTCGTGATGCCCATGGACGGCGGCGATGCGCTGCAGGTCACCCACGCGCCGCGCGGCATCCTGTCGTTTGCCTGGAGTCCCGGCGGTGGCCGTATCGCCTATATCGCGAAGAACGAGCCGCCGAACGCCGCGGCGCTCAAGGCGCACGACAACGTGTTTCGGGTCACTGATAACAACTTCATGGTGCACCGGGCCGCGGCCCGCGCCGAGTTGTGGGTCGTGCCGAGCGCCGGTGGTGCCGCACGTCGACTGACCGACGGCCCGTTCAGCCTCGACACCGACCAGCAGGACCCGCAGCCGGCGCCGGCCTGGAGTCCGCACGGCCACTCGATCGCGTTCGCGCGCTTCCCGGACCCGTTCTGGGCACTGTCCTTCAAGTCCGTCATCGACACCGTCCCGGCCGCCGGCGGCGAGAGCGCACCGCTCGTGCCGCTTCAGGGCTCGATCCTGGCGCACTATGCACCAGCTGGCGGCGCGCTCGCGTTCATGCGGCCGCGCAACGGCGATGAGAATAACGGCACGGCCGTCTACGTTGCGCTCGGCGGCAAGACCTTCGATGCGACGCATGCTTTGGCTCGCAACATCGACACGTACGCGTGGATGCCGGGCGGACGCAGTCTGCTGCTCACCGGCGAGGACGGTACGCGCTCGGTGCTGTGGCGCCAGCCGCTGCACGGGCCGGCCCGCCGACTCGACCTCGGCGGCGTCGACATCGTCAGTCCGCCGAGTGTGGCCACGACCGGCGCGATCGCGTTCATCGGCCGCACGGCGACGCATGCCGATGAGCTCTACGTGATGACCTCGAACGCCGCGCTCCCGCGGCGGTTGACCGACGTGAACGGCTTTTTGGACGCGCTCGCGCTCGGGCGCAGCACGACCGTGCGCTGGCGGGGCCCGGGTGGCGTTCACGAGGACGGCGTGCTCACGTATCCGCCGCAGGAGCGGCCGGCACACCGCGATCCGCTCGTGCTGCTGATCCATGGCGGACCGGAAGGCGCCTCGACCTCGGCGTTCTCCTCACTCGCGCAGCTGTTGGCGGCACACGGTTTTCTGGTCTTTCAGCCCAACTACCGGGGCAGCACCAATCTCGGCGATGCCTACCAGCATGCGATCTACCGCGACACCGGCGCCGGTCCGGGCCGGGATGTGATGGCCGGACTCGCGGCCGTCGAGCGGCTCGGCATCGTCGATCGGCGGCGCATCGGGGTGAGCGGCTGGTCCTACGGCGGCTACATGACCGACTGGCTGACGAGTCATTATCCGCGGGTGTGGCGCGCGGCCGTTGCCGGCGCGGCACTGAACGACTGGGTGATGGACTACACCATCGCGTACTACCAGCAGGGCGATGAATACTTCTTCGGCGGCTCGCCCTGGACGGCGAAGAACTACCGCATCTGGCGCGCGCAGTCGCCGATCACCTACGCCCGTCGGGTCAAGGCCCCGACGCTCATCATGGGCGACGTGTTCGATCCGAACGTGCCGCTGGTCAACAGCTACGAGTGGTATCACGCGCTGCGCGACAACGGGGTCACGGTCAGGTTCTACGCCTACCCGGCGCACACCCACTTCCCCTCGGACATCGACCGGCAGATGGACGTGATGCGCCGCTGGGTCGGCTGGATGCGGCGGTACCTGAAATGAGTGGGGACGAGCGGGACTCCGCGCTGCTGCGCACCGCCGCGGTCACCGACGCCGCGGAGCTGGCGCGGTTGTCTGCGCAGCTCGGCTATCCGTGCGATGCCGCAACGATGCGCAAGCGCCTCGAGCGGCTCGCTGCCCGCGCCGATCATGCCGTTTTCGTGGCGAGTACGGGCGGGGGCGCTGCGCTCGCCGGCTGGGTCCACGTGGGCGCGGGTCTGTGGCTCGAGTCCGGCGAGTGCGCGGAGATCCTCGGTCTGGTGGTCGATGCGGCGGCACGCCGCGGCGGCGTCGGGCGCCGGCTCGCCGCGGCTGCCGAGCGCTGGAGCCGGGCGGCGGGATTCGAGCGGATCGTGGTGCGCTCGAACGCGGTGCGGCCCGAGGCGCATGCGTTTTACCCGTCGCTCGGGTACGCCCTGGAGAAGACCCAGCGGGTGTACGGCAAGACGCTCACGCCGTGAGCCGCCCGAGCGGCGCGCGGACGCGCTAGGGGAAAGCCACACTTTCGGGGGCGCAGCGGGACGGTCTACCGTGGTGCGGTCGGGTCCTGATCCCCGGGGGCGCCCATGC
>JAJZSQ010000191.1:0-1217 GCA_021849615.1 Pseudomonadota bacterium | reverse complement strand
CGAGCGGCCAGGCAGCCGGACGGCTGCCGCGCCCGCGCAGCGCGGCGCGCAACCTCCTGATCCGCGCGCTGCAGCGGCGGCAGACGACCCGCGCCTTCAGCGCGCGCAAGCTCTCCGCCGAGATGCTCTCAGAGCTGCTCTGGGCCGCCTTCGGCGTCAATCGCCCGCAAGGACCCTGCGGCGGCGTCGGTCGCACCGCGGCCTCGGCGAGCAACTCCCAGGAGATCGACGTCTATGTCGCCCTGGCCGACGGGACCTACCGCTACGATGCGCTGGCACATCGTCTGGAGCTCGCCGCGCCCGGGGACCTGCGGGCGCTCGCCATCGGCCGCCGGCAGTCGAAGACCGATCCGGGCGCCGCGGCGCCCGTGCGGCTGATCTACGTCGCGGACCTGGAGCGCCTGGTGCACACGCGCGGCATGCAGGAGCCGGGTCTGCGCGACCCGGACATGCAGCGCGCCTACTCCTGCGTCGACACCGGTCTGATCGCCGCCAACGTCTACCTGTTCGCCGCCGCCACGGGCCTGGGCACCTGGTTCCACAATTGCGACCGCGAACGCCTGGCGGCGCGTCTGGCGCTGCGGGCCGGACAGCGTGTACTGTTCGCGCAGACGGTCGGACATCCACAGCGCCGTTCCCGGGGAGGGCGTGCATGAAGTTAGACGGCAACACGGTGCTGATCACCGGCGGCGGCAGCGGCATTGGCCTCGCGCTGGCGGCGGCGTTCCTTAAGCGCGGCAACGAAGTGATCATCTGCGGGCGCAGTGCCGATCGGCTCGCCGCCGCCAAACGCTGGTACCCCGCGCTGCACACCAAGACCGCGGACCTGTCCGACCTCGCCGGCTGTCAGGAACTGTCACTCTGGGCGGCCGACCGCTTCGAGCGGCTCAACATCCTGATCAACAATGCCGGCATCCAGCGCGACATCGATTTCTCGCGCGGCGCCACCGAGTTCCTCTCCGGGGACAACGAACTGCGCATCGACCTCGAGGCCCCGATCCTGCTCTCGGGCCTGATGGTGCCGCTGCTCACCGGCAAACGGCCCGCCGCCATCATCAACGTGAGCTCGGGGCTCGCGTTCGTGCCCTCGGCGCGCACCCCGGTGTACAGCGCCGCGAAGGCCGGACTGCACGCCTTCAGCATGGCGCTGCGCCACCAGCTCATGCCGGTGGGCATCCAGGTGTTCGAAGTCGTGCCGCCGGCGATCAAAGATCGGA
>JAJZSQ010000190.1 GCA_021849615.1 Pseudomonadota bacterium | reverse complement strand
TGGAATTCGCCACAGCGGCCCCAGATCACTCACGCCGTCGAGGTCGAATTCGTCCCAGAATGCATTACGAAGCTCTCCGGGGCGAGTAAAAACGAGCGGAAGTAGTCGAAGCGCGTACATGGTGGACGGATCGCCGCGATAGCCATCAATTGCGTAGAGCAGCTCTCCAATCTCGTCAGGTCTCGTTAGGGTCGCGTACGGGGTGGATTGGATCGGCGAAAGGACGTCCGCCAAGTCTGCAGCCACATTCCGCGAGGTTTTTCCGAGGCTAACGGCATACCTCAAGATGCGGCTAATTTGGCTCAACGCTCTGTGGGCATTCTCGCAGTGGCCAGCGCGCTCGATTTCAAGGACGGCCTGGCGAACATCCTCAGGGGTTAGCGCATCAACCGAAATGTCGCCGATTTTCGGCAGCCATTGCTGCATCAGATAGTTTTCACGCTTGCGGGTGTTCAGCGCCCAGTTTTGGCGAATTGCCCAGTCATCGGCAAAGGTTGAAACCAGAAGACCGACCTTTCGATGGGGCAATTGAGCCGTCGGGTCTTCACCGGCGACAAGCCGGGAGCGTGCCTCTAGCGCTCGACCGCGGGCTGCTTCAAGGGAAACCAGGGGCCACTGGCCAAAGCAGAGGAGTCGCTCCTTTCCGCTATAGCGGTATTTGAGGCGCCACAGCTTTCCCCCGGAAGGGGACACAAGGAGATAGAGCCCCTCCCCGTCCGCAGCCTTGTAGGGCTTTTCACGCGGTGTCAGTGCTCGAATGGAGCGCTCATTGAGCTTACGTGTCACTCGCACCGGGGATACCCCCAAAATCAGCGCCGAAACGCCAGGTACCCCCGCTTATACCCCCAGCTCGGCAGCTAGATCAATTTTAATTGCGCGCAGCGCCACAACATGAACATGAGCTAAACTATTGTTTTTATTGTTTTATTTGCCTTAAATAGACTTTCTCGGACACAAAGTCTATGGGGCGTGACGGATTCGAACCGTCGACCAGCGGATTAAAAGTCCGATGCTCTACCGACTGAGCTAACGCCCCAACGGGGTCGCGGCGAGGATCCCGGAAGGGGCGCCGCAGGGGTGCGGATGATACCCGGATACGCCGATCACTGGTAGCGTGTGGGATCGGCGATGCCGGCCGCCTCGAATCCCGCCCGGCGCAGCCGGCACGAGTCGCACCGCCCACAGGCTAGCCCGCCGGCATCGGCCTGGTAGCACGAGACCGTCATGCCGTAATCGACCCCGAGTGCGGTCCCCTCGCGAATGATGCGCTCCTTGCTCCACGCGATGAGTGGAGCCTCGATCCGGCAGGGCCGCCCTTCGACACCCGCCTTGGTGGCGAGACGCGCTAGGTGCGCGAACGCCTCGACGTACTCCGGCCGGCAATCCGGATACCCTGAATAATCGAGCGAATTGACCCCGATGAAGATGTGCTCGGCGCCGAGCACCTCGGCCCAGCCGAGCGCCAGCGACAGCATGATGGTGTTTCGGGCCGGAACGTAGGTGACCGGGATCCCCTCGGTCGCAGTCTCGGGCACCGCGATCGATCGGTCGGTCAGCGCCGAGCCGCCGATGCCCGCCAGATCGACCTGCATCACCCGGTGCTCGCGCGCCCCGAGCGCTTCGGCGACCTGGGAGGCGGCGGTGAGTTCCGCCTCGTGACGCTGGCCGTAGGCGATCGAGAGCGCGTAGCACTCCAGTGCGCGCGCCCGAGCGAGCGCGAGCGCGGTGGCCGAATCCAGGCCACCGGAGAGCAGGACCACCGCCCTCGAGGCGCTCACGCCCCCCTCCGGGACAGCACACCTGAACGAACCCTTCGGAACCGTTGACGCATCATTTCCCCGGCGTATTGCCCCACAGGACCTTGTGCAGCTGCACCTGCAGACGCACCGCCAGCCGGTCGGCGAGGATCCATTCGGCGAGCTCGCGCGCCGGCAGCTGCTCGTGGCTCGGGGAGAACCACACGGTGCAGCGCTCGGGGAGCGCCAGATCACGCACCCGCGCGACGCTCCAGTCGTAATCCGCCCGGTCGCAGATCACGAATTTCACCTGATCCTGCGCGCTGAGGCCGGCGAGCTCCTCGTAGCGGTTGCGCGCCTCCTCGCCCGAACCGGGCGTCTTGACGTCGACCACCCGCACCACGCGCGGATCGATGCCCGCGAGGCTGAGCGCGCCGCTGGTCTCGAGGGACACGCGCGAGCCGGCATCGCAGAGGCGCCGCATCAGCTCCAGGCACCCCTTCTGCGCCAGCGGCTCCCCGCCCGTGATGCACACGTACCGCGGCCCGAGTTCGCTCACCCGAGTGAGCACCTGATCGATGTCCCACCACTGCCCGCCGTGAAAGGCATAGGCCGTATCGCAGTACTGGCAGCGCAGCGGACAGCCCGTGAGGCGTACGAACGTGGTCGGAATGCCGGCCGTGTCCGCCTCGCCCTGCAGGGAGTGGAAGATTTCGGTGAGCTTCAGCCGCGTCGCCGGCGGCGACGCGGCCCCTGGCGCGCTCACTGTCCGTGCGGGTGCAGCACGTGCTCGGCCCGCGTGGCGAGGTCCGTGCCCGGGAACTGCTTCACCAGCTTCTCGAGCTCGGCGTGTCCCTCGCGCGTGCGGCCCTGAGCGATCAGGGTATTGCCCAGATCGAACATCGCCGCGGCCGCCTTGCCCGAATCCGGCCAGCGCTTCAGCACGATGCGGAAGCACTTCTCGGCCTGCCCGAAGTCCTGGTTCACGTAGTGCGCCTCACCGAGCCAGTACTCGGCGTTCGGCGCCAGCGCGCTCGTGGGGTAGGTCTTGAGGAACCCCTTGAACCCGCTGATCGCCACCGAATAGCTGCCGGACTTCAGCGCATCGAAGGCCTGCTGGTAGACCGACTGCTGCGTCGGGCTGACCCCGGACATCATGCCGGCGAGCGAATTCGAACCGCCGCCGGCGGAAGGGGTGCCCGATGAGCCGCCACTCGAGGCACCCGCACCGGTGCCGCTGCCGGCGCCGGCGGAGCTCTGGGCCGCCTGGATCGCGGCCGACTCGGCCGCGGTGGCGTGCTCGAGCGCGCCCATCCGCTTGTTGAGGTCGGCATCCAGCGCCCGCTGCTGCTGGCTGAAGCGCCGGTCGTGCTCCTGCAGGCTGTCGACCCGGCCGCGCAGACTCTGCACCTCGGCCTGCAGCGCATTTTGCTGCTGGGCGAGCTGTACGAGACTGCCGTTCGAGACGAACTGCTCGAGCTTACCCACCCGTGCGTCGAGATTATCGAGCCGCACCTGAGTGGGATCCGGACCGGTGGCACAGCCGCTGAGCAGCGTCACCAGCAGCGCCGCAGCCGGCGCCAGCACGCGCAGAGCACGCATGGGAACTCCCGCGCCTCGCTCAGTGACCCGGCTGCGTCGGCGTCAGATAGACGATGTCGACGCGACGGTTCTTCGCCCAGGCGCTCGGCGTGTTGGCCGGATCGACCGGCCGCTCCTCGCCGTAGCTCACCACGGTGATCTGATTCGGCGAGACGCCCTGCAGCAGCATCGCCTGGCGGACCGATTCTGCGCGGCGCATGCCCAGACCGATGTTGTACTCCGGCGAGCCGCGGTCATCGGTATTGCCCTCGAGCCGAACGCGCGCATTCGCATGGTCGGCCAGATACTTCGCATGCGCCGCGACCACTTCGATGCCGTGTCCGCGGATGACCGCGCTGTTGAACGAGAAGTGAATGGTGCGGTCCGCGAGCAGACCCTGCTGCGGGCCCGGCACCGAGCTCTGATTGCCGAGCGAGCCTTCCCCGGCATTTGCGCCCGAGCCGGCGCCCTGACTGGCGGCAC
>JAJZSQ010000189.1 GCA_021849615.1 Pseudomonadota bacterium | reverse complement strand
CGCACCGACGGACTGATCGCAGAAAACTACGGATACTATGCCGGCGGACGGGATTGGCAGCGGCGCATCAGCATGCGTTTGATCGATGAGGCGGTTGCCTGTCGCGCCAAGATTCTGATCGTCCCGGAGTGCGGGCATGCGTACTCGGCGTTGCGCTGGGAAGCAGCCGAACTGCTCGGCCGGCCGCTGCCATTCAAGGTTCAGCATGTCACGGAATACCTCGCCGATGCCCTCGAGGCGGGCCGGTTGAAACTCCGGCCGGCCGATACGGGCGTGACTGCGTTTCATGATCCCTGCCAACTGGTACGAAAGGGCGGCGTCACCGATGCTCCGCGTCGATTGATGCGGGCGATGGGCATTGAGCCGACCGAGACGGTGCGGCACATTGGTTACAACATCTGCTGTGGTGGCGGCGGCGGAGTCTTCGACATCAAGCGCGCTGCGCCGTTGCGCTACAGGGTTGTCGAAGAGAAGTTCAATGAGATCGATCAGACCGGAGCGCAGACATTCCTCACTAGCTGTTCCGATTGCCGTCGAACCTTCGATGACGGGAAGCAGCACTTCAACTGGCAGCAGACGCCACGCAGCCTGCTGGAGCTGCTCGCCGAGCACCTCCGGAGCGCATAAGAGGGGTATGCGATGAGCACGCAGACGATAGTGGTCGATCCGATCACGCGCATCGAGGGTCATTTGCGCATCGAGGCGCAAATGGATGGAAACGTGATCTCGAACGCGATCAGCTCCGGGACGATGGTGCGAGGGATCGAGATCATCCTGCGCGACCGGGATCCGCGCGACGCATGGGCGTTCGCGCAACGGATTTGCGGCGTGTGCACGCTCGTGCACGGCATCGCGTCGGTACGCGCAGTCGAAGATGCGCTGCAATACGACATTCCGCCAAATGCAAATTTGATCCGAAATCTGATGATTGGCGCGCAATTCGTGCACGACCACGTCATGCATTTCTATCACCTGCACGCACTCGATTGGGTGGACGTCGTCTCGGCGCTGTCGGCGGATCCGAAGGAGACCTCGAGTCTGGCCCAGTCGATCTCTACGTACCCGATGTCTTCACCGGGATATTTCGCAGACGTGCAGCGCCGGGTGAAGACGCTCGTGGAGTCCGGGCAGCTCGGAATTTTTGCCAACGGATACTGGGGACACCCAGCGTATAAACTGCCCCCCGCGGCGAATCTGATGGCGGTCGCGCACTATCTGGAGGCGCTCGCCTGGCAGCGCAGAGCGGCCGAATTGCATGCGATCTTCGGCGGCAAGAACCCGCATCCGAATTTCGTGGTCGGTGGGAGCCCCGTCGGCATCAGCGTGCACGAGACGAGCGGAACCGGCACGACGGCCGTCAATACGGTGGGTCTGGCGCGGGTGGCAGACATCATTGGGCACATGCAGAGTTTCGTCGATCAGGTGTATCTGCCCGATACGCTGGCGATCGCGTCGTTCTACAAGGATTGGCTGACCCCGGGACACGGAGAAGGTGTCGGGAATTTCCTCTGCTACGGGGACTTCCCGGCGAGCGGTATCCCGAATCCGACGCAGATGATGATTCCCCGCGGCGCAATTCTCGGGCGCGATCTGTCGCGGATTCATGAAGTCGACCTGAATGCGGAGGCTGAAATCGAGGAGTTCGTGGCGCACTCCTGGTACGACTACACGAGCGGCAAAGACTCCGGCCTGCATCCCTACGAGGGACAGACCCACCTGCACTACACGGGACCGAAGCCGCCGTATGCACACCTCGATCCGGCGGCGAGCTATTCGTGGCTGAAATCCCCGCGCTGGAAAGGTCATCCGATGGAGGTGGGGCCCCTCGCGCGGGTCCTGATGCTCTATGCGAGCGGGCACGAGCCGACCCGTGAGCTGGCCGATAAGTCCCTGGCGCAGCTGGATGTGCCGCTCGCCGCCATGTATTCGACCCTGGGCCGTACCGCGGCGCGTACGCTCGAGGCGAAGATCATCGCCGATGCCATGACCGGCTGGTATCAGACCCTCATGAAGAATATCAATACCGGCGACGTGCGCACCTTCAATGCGCAGCGCTGGGAACCACAGTCCTGGCCTGCCCATGCGAAAGGCGTCGGATTCACCGAGGCACCCCGCGGCGCACTCGCCCACTGGGTCGTGATCGATGACGGCCTGATCAGCAACTACCAGGCGGTCGTGCCGAGCACCTGGAATGCCGGTCCCCGCGATTCCGCGGGCCGGGAGGGTCCGTACGAGGCGTCGCTCAAAGGCCAGTCGCTGGCCGTCATCGATCAGCCGCTCGAGATTCTGCGCACCATTCACAGTTTCGACCCCTGCATCGCCTGTGCGGTCCACCTGAGCGCGCCAGGCGGTGAGGAGCTGCTCCAGGTCAAAGTGATCTGACGCGCACCGGATTCGCAGCCATGCACGAACTCGCGGTCTGCCAGGGATTGCTTCGGGAGGTCCAAGCGGTGGCGCGTGCGCACCAGGCGGACAGAGTGCTCGGGGTGACGGTGCGCGTCGGGCCCCTGTCGGGCATCGAGCCGGATCTCCTCGAAAGCGCCTTTCCGTTGGCGAGCGCCGGGACGAATGCCGCGCAGGCGTATCTCGTGATCGAGCGCGCGGCGGTCCGGGTCCGGTGCCTCATCTGCGCCCGGGAATCAGAGGTTCCCAGTACCCGCCTGCTGTGCGCGCACTGCGGGGAATGGCGCGTCGAGCTGCTGAGTGGCGCGGAGTTGCTATTGACCCGAGTCGAGCTGACCAGGAGCGCCGATGCGTGATTGGACTGTCTTTGCCACCGGGCTGGAGTCCGCTGCACTGGCGCTCGTTCGGCGCGCCTATGCGGCCGGAATACAGGGCGAATTTAGCGAGCCGACGGCCCTGCTGAACCCGCCGTCGCAGCCGTGCACACTGTACCTGCACGTGCCGTTTTGCGAGTCGCTCTGCCCCTTCTGCTCTTTCCATCGCGTCGCGTATCGGCCGCCTAAAGCGCAACTGTATTTTCAGGCGCTGCGCGAGGAGATTCGCCACTATCACAGACGTGGCTTCGAGTTCAACGAGGTCTATGTGGGCGGCGGAACGCCCACCGTGGCGCCGACGGAACTGGAAACCACCCTCCGACTGGTCCGATCGCTCTGGCCCATCCGGCGTCTTTCCGTCGAGACCAATCCGAACCACTTGACCCCAGAGACGATGGCGCAGCTGCAGCGCTGCGGGGTGGACCGGCTCTCGGTCGGGGTCCAGAGCTTCGATGATGTGCTGCTCAAAGAAATGGGGCGCTTGCAGCCGTACGGCACGGCGGCTGACATCGCGCGGCGCCTGGAGGGCGCACGCGGCCGCTTCAGGATGTTGAACGTGGACCTCATGTTCAACTTACCCCACCAGAGTATCGCCTCACTGCAGCATGACTTGGCGACGGTGCGTGACCTCGGCGTCGATCAAGTCTCCTATTATCCGCTCATGAGCGCGGACGAAACGCGCCGCCGCATGCGCAAGGAAATGGGCGCGGTCGAACCGGCGCGGCGCCGGGAATACTACCGTGCGATCCGCGAGGGGCTGCAGCCCCAGTATCGGCCGTCTTCCGCGTGGTGTTTCACTCAGCAGAGCGTGAACCACCGGTCGGCGTCCCTGGACGAATACATCATCGATTCAGGCGAATACGTCGGCGCCGGCAGTGGCGCCTTCAGTTATCTCGGCGGCACGCTGTATGCGACGACGTTCTCGCTGAATGCTTATCGGGAGCGGGTCGGTTCCGGACGTTCCGCGATTACCGCGTGCCGGGCGCTGACCTCCCGGCAACGTCTGCATTACGACCTGCTCGTCGGCC
>JAJZSQ010000188.1 GCA_021849615.1 Pseudomonadota bacterium | reverse complement strand
AAAATGCGCCTGCCGACGAACCCCGCCGCGCTCGGGCGGCTCGCATTCTCCGGTCACTGGAGCCTGCAGGGCAGCGCGCTGCGAATCGACCCGTTCACCGCGCAGCTCGATCAGACGAGGCTCACCGGGTGGCTGGCGCACTCCGGGGGGGCGACAGCACTCTGGACGTTCAACCTCAACGCCGACCGCATCAACTTCAGCCACTATCTGCCGCCGACTCGCCAACACGCGAAGCCGCTGAAACTGCCGCTCGCCCTGCTGCGCAAGCTGCACGTGCGCGGGGTCCTCACCGTGCAGCGCGCGCAGCTCGGCACCACCACACTGCGCGACGCGCGACTGCAAGTTCAGTGAGCCGCCCCCGACCGCAACCGCCAGCCGATCCGGGCGCGGCGCAGGCCGACGCTCAGGTGGCGCGCGCGCTCATCGCTTGGCACGAGCGCTGCGGCCGCCACGATCTGCCCTGGCAGCACGAGCGCACGCCGTACCGCGTCTGGATCTCGGAGATCATGCTGCAGCAGACGCAGGTGAGCACGGTCATCCCGTACTACGAGCGGTTCATGCAGCGCTTTCCCGATGTCAGGGCGCTCGCCGCCGCACCGCTCGATGAAGTGCTGCATCTGTGGTCGGGGCTCGGCTACTACGCCCGGGCCCGCAACCTGCACCGCGCCGCGCAACAGGTGCGCGACGTGCACGGCGGATGCTTCCCGGAAACCTTCGAGGCGATCGCGGCCCTGCCGGGGGTGGGCCGCTCGACCGCCGGAGCGATCCTGGCGCTCGCGCGCGCCGAACGCTTCCCCATCCTCGACGGCAACGTCCGCCGCGTACTCGCCCGGGTCTTCGAGGTGGACGGCGATCCGTCGGAAGCGGCCACCCTGACGCGCCTCTGGGCGCTGTCCGAGGCCTGCACGCCCGCGACGCACACCGACGTCTACACACAGGCCGTCATGGATCTCGGCGCCACGCTCTGCACGCGGCGCAACCCCAGCTGCGAGCGCTGTCCGCTCGCATCGCTCTGCGGCGCACACCGCACGGGCCGCCAGCACGAACTGCCCGCACCGAAGCGCCGCCGGGCCCGGGCGCTGCGCCGGACCTGCCTGCTCGTCCTGCAGCGCCCCGATGGCGCGGTGCTGCTCGAGCGCCGGCCCGAGCGCGGCATCTGGGGCGGGCTCTGGAGCCCGCCGCAGTTTGACGATGCGGCCGCCGCCCGAGTCTGGCTCGGCTCGCGCCTCACTGCGGTGCCCGCGCTGCAGCCGCTCGCGGCGGTCGAACATGCGTTTACGCATTTTGACCTTGTCATGACGCCACTTCTGGGCCATTGTTCGGGGTATGACGGCGCGCCGGATCCGGCGCAGTTCGCGTGGTACTCCCTCGCAGCGCCTGAGGCGCTCGGCCTACCCGCTCCGATCCTGCGGTTCCTGCAACGCCTCTCGGCCGCGGCAACCCAGACACAACTTTTTGATTGAATTAATGTTTCCAGTCCGGAGGACGATGTGTCCCGCATGGTGCAGTGTGTCATTCTCAAGCGCGAGGCGCCCGGCCTCGACCGCCCGCCGTATCCCGGTCCGCTCGGCCAGCGCATCTTCGAGCAGGTCTCGCGCGAGGCCTGGACGCGCTGGGTGCAGCACCAGGTCATGCTCATCAACGAGTACCGCCTGAGTCCGATGGAGCCGAAGGCTCGCCAGTTCCTCGCCGCGGAGATGGAGAAGTTCTTCTTCGGCGCCGGGGCCGAGCGGCCCGAAGGCTACCGGCCTCAGGAGCAGGACTGACGCCCCGATGCCCCAGACGCCCTCCGTTCTCGATCCCCGCGTCCGCGACGTCACCGAACGCATCCGCGAGCGCAGCCGCGAGACTCGCGCCGCTTACCTCGAACACATGCGCGAGCAGGCGCGCGGGCCGGCACGCACGCGCCTCTCCTGCACCAACCTGGCGCACGGCTTCGCCGCCGCCGGTCCCGACAAGGAGTCGCTGAAGGCGCTGCGCTGGCCGAACCTCGGCATCGTCACCGCCTACAACGAGATGCTCTCGGCGCACCAGCCCTACGAGCGCTTTCCGGGTCTGATTCGTCAGGCGGCGCGCGAGGTGCACGCCACGGCGCAGGTCGCCGGCGGCGTGCCGGCCATGTGCGACGGCGTCACGCAGGGCCAGCCCGGCATGGAGCTGTCGCTGTTCAGCCGGGACGTGATCGCGATGGCCACCGGCATTGCGCTCTCGCACGGCATGTTCGATGCGGCGCTGTGCCTCGGGGTCTGCGACAAGATCGTGCCGGGCCTGCTGATCGGCGCACTCGCCTTCGGCCAGCTGCCGACGCTGTTCGTGCCGGCCGGCCCCATGCCCTCGGGCCTGCCCAACAAGGAGAAGGCGCGCATCCGCCAGCTGTTCGCCGAGGGCAAGGTCGGCCGCGACGCGCTGCTGCAATCGGAGGCCGACAGCTATCACTCGGCCGGAACGTGCACGTTCTACGGCACCGCCAACAGCAACCAGATGCTGATGGAGGTGATGGGGCTGCACCTGCCGGGTAGCGCGTTCGTGCCGCCGAACACGCCGCTGCGCGATGCACTGACCGCGGCGGCCGCGCAGCGCGCCGCCCGAATCACCGCGCTCGGAGCGGAATACCTGCCGCTCGCCCAGATCATCGATGAGCGCAGCATCGTCAACGCCGTGGTCGGACTGCTCGCCACCGGCGGCTCGACCAACCATACGCTGCACATCGTCGCCATCGCCAGGGCGGCCGGCATCCTCATCGACTGGAACGACTTCAGCGACCTGTCGGCGGCAGTGCCCCTGCTGGCGCGAATCTATCCGAACGGCAGCGCGGACGTGAACCACTTCCACGCCGCCGGCGGCATGGGCCTGCTGGTGCGCGAGCTGCTGAGGGCCGGACTGGTGCACGCCGACGTGCTCACCGTGGCCGGCGCGGGCCTCGCGCGGTACGCCCAGGAGCCCTGGCTCGGCGAACAGGGGCTCGCCTGGCGCGAGGCGCCCGAGCGCAGCGGGGACACGGAGGTGCTGCGCAGCGCCGCCGATCCGTTCAGCGCCGACGGCGGCCTGAAACTGGTGCAGGGCAACCTCGGGCGTGCGGTGGTCAAGGTGTCGGCGGTCAAGCCCGAGCACCGCTCGATCGAGGCGCCGGTGAGGGTCTTTCACAGCCAGGAGGACGTGCAGCGTGCCTTCAAACAGGGCGAGCTCGACCACGATGTGGTGGTGGTCGTGCGCTACCAGGGCCCACGCGCCAACGGCATGCCGGAATTGCATGGACTGACGCCGGCGCTGACCTCGCTGCAGAGCAAGGGGCACCGCGTCGCGCTGATCACGGACGGGCGCATGTCCGGCGCCTCGGGCGTCGTGCTCGCGGCGATCCATCTGACGCCCGATGCCGTCTGTGGCGGCCCGATCGCCAAGCTGCGTGACGGCGATGTGATCCGGCTCGACAGCCGCACGGGCGTGCTCGAAGCCCGCGTCGATGAGGAAGCGTGGGCCCGGCGGGAATGCGTGAGCGCCGATCTTTCGGCCAACGCCTTCGGCATGGGACGGGAGCTGTTCGGCCTGTTCCGCGCGAACGCCGCGCCTGCGGAACAGGGCGGCGGCGTCTGTTAGTGCGCAGCGGGCGGCGTCGAGCCGCCCGCTGCCTCACGGCCCGAGCCAACGGGCACCGGCACGGGCCCCGGCTCGCGCGAAGCGCAAGGAGTGCGCCGGCGCCGCTCAGGGCTTCCTGAAATACAACACCACACCGAGATAACCGCCGTGATCGGTGAATTCCACGTGCAGATCCGCGATGCGCGCGCGCTGCAGCATCGAGAACAGCCGATCCAACCGGTAGTTGTT
>JAJZSQ010000043.1 GCA_021849615.1 Pseudomonadota bacterium | reverse complement strand
CCGCTCGAGCGCGCGCTCGCCGGCCGGGCGGAAATCAAGACTCAGTCCGGAGAGTTGCTCGAGTACGCCAGTATGGAAGCATGGCTGCAGTGTTGGCGCCGACAGGGCTCGTCATGAGTGCCCAACATGTGGCACACTGGTGCGTAGGGAGCAGGGACCATGGACCATAACCAGCAAGCCTCCAGAGAGGGGACACAGGAGCGTGGCGCGGCGCGTCGGGTGCGCCGGGCGGTAATGATTGCGCTGGCATCGCTCCCATTGGCGCATACCGCCTGGGCCGAGGGTCCGGTCGCGCAGTTCAATCTTCCCGCCGAGCCGCTGCCGCAGGCGGTCATCGACTTCTACCGCCAGTCCGGCGTCGAGGCGATTTACGCCGCAACGCCGCAAGTGCAGCAGCTGAAGACGCACGCCGTCGCTGGGCGCATGGACAGCTCCGCGGCGCTGGTGCGCATGCTCGCCGGTACCGGCCTCACGTTCTTCTTCGATACGCCACGCTCGGTCATCATCCGCCCGGCCGCCCAGCCCGCCGGGCCGGTGGCGCGGATGCAGCCGCCCCGCGTTGTCCCGGCGCTCAAACATCCGCACCCGGATTTAAAGCCGGTGGCACTGCGGCCGGTCGAGGTCACCGGCAGTCTGATCAGCGGCGTGCGCTCGGCCATTGCGCCGCTGGTCTTTCTGCGCCGCGCCGAACTCGACCGCGCAGCGTATCCGAACGTGCAGCAGGCCTTGTATGCGCTGCCACTGGTATCGCTTGAAGGGCCGCGCGAGGATCTCGGCGTCGACAACAACGTCCAGTACGGCGCGGGGATCAACTTGCGTGGGCTCGGCACCGGCGCGACGCTCGTGCTGGTGAACGGGCGGCGCCAGCCGCTCGGAGGTCTGACCGGAGATTTCGTAGACGTTTCCACCATCCCCTGGAGCGCCGTGCGACGCATCGAGGTGCTGCCCGATGGCGCATCGGCGCTGTACGGCGCCGATGCGGTCGCAGGTGTCGTCAATATCATCATGCGCGACAACTTCACCGGCGCGCAGTCCGTGGTGCGCTACGGTACCGCAGTCGGCGGACGCGCCGAATGGATGATGGCGCAGCTGTTCGGGGCACGTTGGAGCAGCGGGCACGCCATGATGGATTACGAGTACTCGGATGCGAGGCCGCTCGCAGCGGCGGCGCGTGCATATGCGGCCAACGCCAACAAGACTCCCTACGGCGGTGCCAATTACGACACCTATTACGCCAATCCGGGCAATGTGCTCGATCCGTTCACGCTCCAGCCGGCCTACGGGATCACCGCTGCGGGTCTGAGCCCGACGGTGAATCTGCAGAATCCGTTCACGGCCGCGCAGATCTTCCCCGATCGCATGGCGCAGGAGTTCTACGGCTCAGTGAGTCAGCACCTCGGCGCGAACGTCGAGTTGTTTGCGCAAGGACGCTACACGGCACGCAATACCGCGCTCAGCACCCGTCCGGATGCGACGGTACTGCAGGTGCCGCCGAGCAATCCGTATTACATCAATCCCTACCCCGGCGTGCCCTATACGCTGGTGGCCTACAACTTCCTGGCGCAGCTCGGGCCGACGCGCTTCGGCAGCCGCACCCGGGTCTACATGGGCACCGCAGGGGCGACGTTTCGTCTCGGCGACCGCTGGCAGATGATCGTGAGCGAGTCCGGCGGCAAGCAGATCCTCACGGACCACGAATACGGCGTCACCAATCCGGCGACGCTCACCGGCCTGCTCGCCGATCCGAACCCGGCGAGTGCATTGAATCCGTTTGCGTTCGATGGATCGCTGAACTTCGCGGCGGCTACGGCCGCGGCCGAGACTTATTACGCGCATTCGGCGTCCGGCATCCAGTCGAGCGATGCGGTCGCCAATGGGCCGCTGGTGCGCCTGCCTGCAGGCGAAGCGAAGCTCGCCGTGGGCTTCGAGCGGCGCACCGAGACGCTGGAGATTGCCCGCACGCCGGCGCTGAGCCTGCAGAACGTGCCGCAGGTGCAGCATTTCAGCCGGCAGGTCGTCTCCGTGTTCTCGCAGCTGCACGTGCCGATCCTCGGCTCGGCCGAGGACGACACGCACACCCCGCGGCTGGTGCTCGACCTCGCGGGGCGCTACGACCACTACAGCGATTTCGGCGCGACCTTCAACCCGACGGCCCGGCTGACGTGGACGACAACCCAGTGGCTGAAGGTGCACGCCAGCTGGGGCCGCTCCTACCGGGCGCCGAAGCTCGATGATCTCTACGACACGTCGCAGAACATTTCCGGTCTGGTCTCGCTGCTCGATCCGGCCGCTCCGACCGGCCGTTCGCTGGTGCTCGCCGAGCAGGGCTCGAACCCCCAGCTGCGCGAGGAGACCGCTCGGACCTGGACGTTCGGGGTGGACCTCTCGCCCTGGCGCGGTGCGCAGTTCTCCTTCACGTTCTACGATATCAACTACCGCAACCGCATCGAGCAACCTGCGGCCGATGACCCGGTCGGCATCCTGCAGCACGCGGCGGAGTGGGCCCCGGTCATCACCCGCAATCCGAGTCGCGCGCAGATCGATGCGATCTGCAACGACCCGCAATACATCGGCTCGGTGGCGGCCTGCCTGACCAGTCAGCCGGCGGCGATCGTGGATCTGCGTCTGGCGAATCTCGCCACGACGCGCACACGCGGGGTGGACATCGATGCGAGCCAGCGTCTGGCCACCCGCTGGGGTCATTTCCGACTCCAGGTACGCGGCGAGGACGTTCTGGCGTTCACCCAATCGGTGACGCCGAACTCACCGGCGACGAGCATCCTCGATACCGTGGCCAATCCGCTCGCGGTGCGCTTGCAGGGCACGCTCGGCTGGAGCCGCCACGGGGCGACGGCGCCCGGATGGAGCGGGGCGCTGATCGTCAATTACACCGGTTCGTATCACAACCTCGGCAGCACGCTGTTGCCGGACGTGCCGCAGTGGACGACCGTGGATTTGTATGCCCGCTACCGACTGCATCCGGGGCGCCTGGGGCAGACGACGCTCTCTATAAATGCGGTGAACGTGCTGAACCGCGATCCGCCGTTCGTCGACGGATTGTTCGGCTACGACCTCGCGAACGTTCAGGCGCTCGGACGGGTGCTCAGCCTCGAGATCACGCAGCGCTGGTGACCCTGCCCGGCTGCGCCGGCGGCAGGATCTTCAGAAGTATTGCCAGCCGATGCCCGTGTCGTATTTGGCGCCGAGCAGGCCGCCCTGCGTAGCCGTGACCGGGTCGAGTTCGATGAGTTCGCTGCTCTCTGCGTCCGGTGCGGTCGTTTCGGCAGGCTCGCTCGGGCGGGACATCTGCGGGGTCGGGGTGCTCATGGCCGGGCTCCTTGCGAAATCCGGGGACCTGCAGGGGCGGATCGCGCCTGCCGCGAGCGGCGGAGGCAGTCCCGATCCTAGCGCGAATCGGTTCAGGAGAACATTTTTTTGCCGCAGGAGGGGGGGAGTGGCCTCCCGGTGCATCTTAAGCAGCAAGGAATAGGGAATGGACAAACGATTCGGCGAGATCAGGCGGTTCCCCCGGTCGGTGGGAACGGAGGCGTTCTTCGAGCAACTGTGCCGGGCTCACGAGGCGCAGCTGCTCGCCTATCTCACGCAGATGCTCGGCCGCGCGGACCTGGCGCGCGAGGTGGCGCAGGACACCTACGAGCAACTGCACCGGATCTACCGTCCGGATCAGGTGCTCTTCCCGCGCGCCATGCTCTTTAAGGTGGCGACGAATTTCGCCCTGATGCACCTGCGGCGGCGGCGGCTCGAGAGTGCGGTGCTGGCCGGGCCGGGCGGGATGGCGGCGGTGGCCGACGAGGCGAGCGGGCCGGACCGGCAGGTCATGGCCGAGCAGCTCGCGCAGCGCCTGGCGGCCGTGATCCAGAACCTCAGCGCGCCTCTGCGCTCGGTGTTCGTGTTGGCGCACGTGCAGGGCAAGTCGCGCAAGGAGATTGCCGCGCAGCTCGGGATATCCGAGCGGCGGGTGGACAAACGCATGACGCGCGCATTGAAGCAGTGTCGGATGCAGTTGTCATCGCAAGGCATTGATCTGGCGGAGGTCGATTGAAACTCGGCGCACTCCTCGAATGGTGGCGGCAGCGACGCGCCCGCGCACAGGCGGCGGCGTGGCTGACGCGCATGGGCCGTGGCCTGACGCCCGGCCGTCAGCGCGCACTCGAACACTGGCTGACCAGCGCAATTAATGCTAAGGAATTCAGCGAGCTACGCTCAATTCTGGATGTCGCGGCCGAGCTGCGAGGGCCGCTGCGGACCGCCCTGATTGCGACGGTCCCGGAGCGTCCGCGGCGTGTACCGCTCGGCCGCGGCACGCGCTGGCTGGCCGCAGCGACCGCCACGGCCGTGATGGCCGCAGCGAGCGCCGGTGGTCTGTGGCTCTGGAACGGCGGGTACCTGCCACGCACCTATCAGACCGGCGTTGGCCAGATGCACAGCGTCGTCCTCCCGGACGGCAGCATGGCCTACCTCAATACCAACACCGAGCTGCGCTGGGTGGGCAGTCCAGACGACCGGCGCGTCGAGCTGCTGCGCGGGGAGGCGTTCTTCGAGGTTGTGCACGACCCGACCCGCCCGTTCCGGATCCTACTCGCGCACAGCGAGGTGGAAGTGCTCGGCACTCGGTTCGATGTCTACCGCAAGCGCAACGGGAAAGTGCTCGTCACGGTCGTGAGCGGCACGGTATCGGTGGAAGGGCTCGGCGCCGGCGCGGGCGACCGTCCCTCCTGGATGCGCCGGCTCACCGCCAATGAGCAGATCGAGTACTCCTCGGTCGGGCTGATCGCGGATGTGCATGCGGCGAGTGCCCTGAACGCCATCCGTTGGCGGCAAGGAATCATCGAGACGCGTGGGGAGCCGCTGGCGAAGTTCGTCAGCAACCTCAGCCGTTACACCTCGCAGCGGATCGTCATCGCCGACCCGCGTGCGGCGCAGATGCTGATCGGCGGGGCGTTCAGTGTCCGCAACGTGAACGCCACGCTCGAGCGCATTGCCCGGATCGAGCCCATCACCGTCACTCATCAGGACGGGCAGCTCATTCTGGGTTATCGATCCAACCCCCAGCGGCCGAGGGGCGTTCCCCGCTGAGCGGTGCGGATCGAGTGTTTCTTGGACCATTAACACCTACAGAGGACTAGCAGATGCTCATTCTTACCAGGCGAGTCGGGGAAACCGTGATGATCGGGGACGAGGTGACCATCACGGTCCTGGGGGTCAAAGGCAACCAGGTGCGGATCGGCATCAATGCCCCGAAGCACGTCGCGGTGCACCGCGAGGAGATCTACGAGCGCATCAAGCGCGAACAGCGCGCCAACGGCAATGGCAACGGCAACGGGGAATCCGCGCCGGTGCCGAGTTTCGCGCCGCCGAGCGCGTAAATCGTCGCCGCCGCGGCGGGCGAACGTCCCGCGTGCCGCAGCGGCGCTGGCCTGACACGTCTGCGTACGGGCTGCCGCGTCCTTCCCGGCGCGGCAGCCCGCGGAGGCATGAGCGCCCCACAGGTGCAACGCCTGACCGGGAGTGCTAGACTTTGGCGTTATAAGTAAAATCAAAAGGCCAGCCGCCGGTCCGCATGCGCTACCAGCAATCTAGGGAAGAGAGCGCCGAGATTCTCAGGCGGGCGCTGCAATTGATGTCCCCGCACCCGGCCGGCTACCACCCGTTGAGCTATGCGGTGTGGTACGAGCATGCGGCCGACCTCAATCCTCCGCTCACCCAGGAACTCGACAAGCTGCGCGCCTGCGCCAGCATGCTCACAGACACCGAGATCTGTCGGCTGCATGCGCTGCACATCGCGGCGCGCGACGTGGAGATGTTCGAGCTGGCGCAGCGCGAGCTGCGCGAGCTGATCGGACGCACCGAGCAGGACACCGCGGCGGCCGAAGGGACGCTGCAGAGCTTCACCGAGACGCTCGCGCACACCACCGAGCGGCTCGCCGAACCGGATCCGCAGAGCGTGCGCACGCTGCTTAAGGATCTGCTGGCCCAGGCCTCGCACCTGCAGTCGACGCTGCGCGGCCTGCACGCGCAGCTCGCCAAGCAGCGCGAGGAAGTCGCCGGGGTCATTGAACGGCTCGAGCGGGCCCAGACCGAGCCGCTGCGCGATCCGCTCACGGGACTGGAGAATCTCGCCGGCTTTCGCCGCGCGTTCGACGGGCAGGACGATCCGGCCGACTTCTCCGCCGTGGTGCTGCTCGCCGTCGACATCGATTACTTCAAGCGCATCAACGACACCCACGGCCACGTCATCGGCGACAAGGTGCTGATGAAGGTGGCGAAGATCCTGCGCGAGCAGCTCGGGGCCGAGGACGTCGCGGCGCGCATCGGCGGGGACGAGTTCGTGGTGCTGCTGCGCGGCAAGGCCCTCGGCGCCGCCGCGGCGCTCGCCGAGCGGATCCGCTCGGCCACCCAGCGCAGCCTGATCGTGCATCCCGACGGGGCGCAGTTCGCCGGCGAAGTGACGCTCTCGATCGGCGTGGCGAGCGGGCGCGGCGACGATTCGCTCGAGACGCTGCGCCACCGCGCCGATGCGGCGCTCTACGATGCCAAGGCGGCCGGCCGCAACCGCGTCTCGGTCGCCGGCGAGATCAGAACGCGCTGAGCGCGCTCAACACTCGGTCACGTTCACCGCGAGCCCTCCCTGAGAGGTCTCTTTGTAAATGGTCGACATGTCCTCGCCCGTCTGGCGCATGGTGAGGATGACGTGATCGAGGGAGACTTTGTGGCTGCCGTCCCCGCGCATCGCGAGCCGCGCGGCGTTGATGGCCTTCACCGCGCCCATGGCATTGCGCTCGATGCACGGGATCTGCACCAGGCCGCCGACCGGATCGCAGGTGAGCCCGAGGTTGTGCTCCATGCCGATCTCCGCGGCATTCTCGCATTGCTCGTTGCTGCCCTGCAGCGCGGCCACCAGACCGGCGGCGGCCATCGAGCAGGCCACGCCCACCTCGCCCTGACAGCCCATCTCGGCCCCGGAGATCGAGGCATTCTGCTTATACAGCATGCCGATCGCCGCGGCGGTGAGCAGAAAGCGCATCACCCCGTCCTCGCAGGCGCCGGGCTCGAAGCGGTGGTAGTAGTGCAGCACCGCCGGCACGATGCCCGCCGCGCCGTTGGTCGGGGCCGTGACGACCCGGCCGCCGGCGGCGTTCTCCTCGTTCACCGCCAGCGCGAAGGCATCGACCCAGTCGAGCGTCTCGAGCGGACGGGCGCCCCCGCTCTCGGTGAGCTGGCGGTAGAGCTTCGGGGCGCGCCGGCGCACCTTCAGCGGTCCGGGCAGCACCCCGTTCTGGCGGAAGCCGCGCGCCACGCAGGCCTGCATGACCGCCCAGATCCTCATCACCCCCTCGCGCACCGCCGCCTCGCTCGCCCAGGCCCGCTCGTTGGCGAGCACCAGCTCGAAGATCTCGAGCCCATGCTCGCGGCTGAGCGCGAGCAGTTCCTGGCCGCTCGAGAACGGGTAGGGGGCTGCGGCCCGTGCGCTCGCCTCGCGCGCCTGGTCCTCGCCGGCGCGCACGATGAACCCGCCGCCGATCGAGTAGTACTCCTGCTCGTGCGTCGCGCCACCGGCGAGTGCGGCGGTGAAGCGCATGCCGTTGGGATGCTCCGGCAGCCGCTCGGCGCGCAGCAGCAGCAGATGGCTCGCCGGCTCGAAAGCGATCGAGTGGCGCCCGAGGAGCGCGATCTGACCGCTCGCGCGGATCGTCTCGAGCATCGGAGCGATGCTGTCCGGGTCGACCGTTTCCGGGTCCGCGCCGGTGAGGCCCATCAGCACCGCGCGGTCGGTGCCGTGCCCGAGCCCGGTGAGGGCGAGCGAGCCGAACAGACGCACCGTGACCGATTCGACCGACTCGAGCCGGCCGCTGCGCTCGAGCTCGAGCAGGAACTCGCGCGCCGCGCGCATCGGCCCCATGGTGTGCGAACTCGACGGCCCGATGCCGATCTTGAAGATATCAAACACGCTGAGCGACATGCAGTGAACCTCGTGAGGCGCAGGCCGTGGCCCGCGCCGATGTGGGTAGTATCGGCTCCGGCGGTGCCGCGCAGGCGTTCAGTCGCGCCCGCGCAGCCGCCGCAGTTCGCGCCGGGCATGCTTGTCGGGCCGCTCCTCGGGGCGCGGTGCGAACGCCGCGGCGAGCCGCGAGCGCTCGGCGAATGCCGCCCGGCGTGCCTGGCTCGCCTCGCTCTCGAGATAGCACAGCACCGCCCGGGCGGCCGGCCCGCGCCGCTCGGGCACGGCCTGCACCGTGCACTCGAACTCCACCGCCCCGCGCATGAAGCGCACCACGTCGCCGGGACGCACCGTGTGCGCGGGCTTCACGCGTGCCCCGTTGACGTGCACGCGCCCCCCGTTGACCGCCTCGGTGGCGAGCGAGCGCGACTTGAACAGCCGCACCCCGAACAGCCACCGATCGATGCGCGCCGCGCCGCCGCCTGAACCGATCGCCGGATCCTTCATGGGCCGCTATGGTAGCGGCGGACTGCGTGCACGGGCGCATTTCCGGCAGGGGCGGCGGCACGCAGCGCCGGGGCGGAAAAGACCTTCACTGCGGCAGCGCTTCAGCGTACAATGCGCCTCCCGGCGGGCCTCGGCCGCGGGGAGCGGAGCGGCTGCGCCCTCGGGACGAGTGCTCCGACAGCGTGATCACGATGAAAGCCCCCCGAGGGGCTTTTTGTTTTTTAGTGGCCGGCAGGCGCCGCGGCGAGCGTTCCCGAGCGGAGTGCGATGCTGCTCAGGCGCGGCAGCGGAGGGGGAGTGCGGCGGCCGCGATGCGGCGGCCGGACGGGCCGGGCGGCCCGTTTTGCTTATGGGCGTCTCGGTGGCGGGGGAGATAACGATGGCGGCGACATTGCGAGAGCGGCTGATCGCCCTCATTGAGCCCCTGGCGGGACGGCTCGGCTACGAGCTGGTGGACGTGGAATATAGCGCCGGGCGCTCCAGCGCCACGGTGCGCCTGTTCATCGACCGGCCCGAAGGGGTCGGCATCGAGGATTGCGAGCGCGTCAGCCGCGAGGTCTCGGCGCTGCTCGATGTCGAGGATCCGATTCCGACGGCGTATACGCTGGAGGTGTCCTCACCCGGGTTCGACCGGGTGTTGCGCACCCGGGCGCATTTCGAGCGCTTCGCGGGCTCGCGGGTGTTCGTCGAGCTCGCCGCGCCGCGCGAGGGGCGTCGCCGCTACACCGGCACGCTGCTTTCGGCCGGGGAGGCGGGTGTCGAGCTCGAGGTCGACGGACAGAAGGTGACGGTGGGTTACGGCGAGATGGCCAAGGCGAGACTGGCCGGTTGAGTGGGCGTGCGCCGCGGGCGACAGTTGCAGAGGTAACAGTAGTGAACAAGGAAATCCTGATGGTTGTCGATGCCGTCTCGAACGAGAAGGGCGTCGACAAAGAAGTGATTTTCGAGGCGCTCGAGGCAGCGCTCGCCGCCGCCACGCGCCGCAAGCATGGCGAGGAGTGGGACGTGCGCGTCGCCATCGACCGGCGCAGCGGGGATTACGAGACCTTCCGGCGCTGGAAGGTGTTCGCCGATGATTCCACCGAGCTGCAGGTCCCGGAGCGCGAACTGCGCCTGGAGGATGCGCTCGACATGAACCCGGGCGCGACGGTTGACTCGTATGTCGAGGAACCGATGGAGTCGGTGACCTTCGGGCGCATCGCCGCCCAGCAGGCCAAGCAGGTTATCGTGCAGAAGGTGCGCGAGGCCGAGCGCCAGCAGGTGGTCGATGCCTACCGCGACCGCGTCGGTACGCTGGTCAGCGGTGTGGTCAAGCGCGTCGACCGCAATGGCATCTTCATCGACCTCGGCTCGAATGCCGAGGGGTTCGTGCCGCGCACCGACATGATTCCGCGCGAGCAGGTCAAGGCACAGGATCGCATCAAGGCGTTCCTGCGCGAAGTGCGCTCGGAGCTGCGCGGCCCGCAGCTGTTCCTGAGCCGCACCGCGCCTGAGTTCCTCATCGAGTTGTTCAAGCTCGAGGTGCCCGAGGTCGGCCAGGGGCTGATCCAGATCCTCGGGGCGGCCCGCGATCCGGGCGTGCGCGCCAAGATCGCCGTGCGCAGCAACGATCCGCGCATCGATCCGGTGGGCGCCTGCGTCGGTATGCGTGGCTCGCGCGTCCAGGCCGTCTCGAACGAGATCGCCGGGGAGCGCGTCGACATCATTCCGTTCGACGAGAACCCGGCGCAGTTCGTGATCAACGCCATGTCGCCGGCGGAAGTGCTCTCGATCGTGGTCGATGAGGACTCCCACAGCATGGACGTCGCGGTGGCCGAGGACAAACTCTCCCAGGCCATCGGCCGCGGCGGACAGAACATCCGCCTGGCGAGCCAGCTGAGCGGCTGGGAACTGAACGTGATGACCGAGTCGGACGCCGAGGCGAAGAGCGATACGGAGTCCAAGGCGCTGGTGCAGCTGTTCATGAAGCAGCTCGACGTCGACGAGGACGTCGCGACCATCCTCGCCCAGGAGGGATTCTCGACCATCGAGGAGATTGCCTACGTGCCGCAGGGCGAACTCGCCGGGATCGCCGAGTTCGACGAGCAGATCGTCAAGGAGCTGCGCAACCGCGCCCGCGACGTGCTGCTCACCCAGGCGATCGCGAGCGAGGAATCGCTCGAGCAGGCGATGCCCTCCGACGATCTGCTCGGGCTCGAGGGCATGAGCCCGGATCTGGCGCTCGCGCTGGCGCGCCGCGGCGTGCGCACGCGCGAGGACCTAGCCGAGCAGTCGCTCGACGACCTGAATGATATCGAGGGATTGACGCCGGAAGAGGCGGGCAAGCTCATTATGACTGCGCGGGCTCACTGGTTCGCGCCCGGTCAATGACCGGGGGAGTGCAAGACGTATGGCGGAAGTGACCGTAGCCCAATTTGCCGAGGTCCTGAAGGTGCCGGTGGACCGGCTGCTCGTGCAGCTCGATCAGGCCGGTATCCAAGTGAACGGGCCGGACGATCACATCAGCGACGATGCGAAGCTCGAGCTGCTGACGCATCTGCGTCGCAGTCACGGCGAGACCGAGCAGAGCAGCGATGCGGCGCCCCGGCGCATCACGCTGCGACGCAAGACGCAGAGTGAGCTGAAGTTGGCGAGCGCCCAGGGGCGCGCGCGCACGGTGAACGTGGAGGTGCGCACCAAGCGCACCTACATCAAGCGCGACGTGCTCGAGGAGCAGGCGCGCAAGCAGCACGACGAGGTCGAGCAGAAGCGTCGCGAGGCCGAGGAGGCCGAGCGGCTCGAGCAGGAGCGACTCGAGCAGGAGCGGCGCGAGCACGAGCGGCTCGAGGCGGAGAACCGCCGCCGCATCGAGGAAGAGGAAGCGGCCCGCAAGCGCGCCCAGGACGAAGCTCGGCGCCAGGCCGAGCAGCGCGCCGAGGAAGATGCGCAACGTGAGCGTGACCGCGAGCGCGACGAGCGCGAGCGCCACAGCCGCGAGACGGCCCGCGTGAGCGAACCGGCGCCGACCCCGGCGCCGGTCCCGGTCGCGACGCCGGCGGCGCCGCCGAAGGCCAAAGACGTTCCGCCGGCCCGACCGGCCGGCGGCCACCGGCCGGCGGCCACCGACGACAAACACACCCGCTACGGGCGCGAGGAACTGCACGTTGCCTCCGATGTCAGCTCGCGCATCAAGAAGCGCCGGCCGCTGAAGTCGCGTGCCGTGCGCGGCTCGAGCGACGCGCGGCATGGCTTCGAGCGTCCGACTGCCCCGGTGGTGCGCGAAGTGACCGTCCCGGAGACCATCACCGTGGCCGAGCTGGCGCAGAAACTCGCCGTGAAGGCACCGGTGCTGATCAAGACGCTGATGAACCTAGGCATCATGGCGACGATCAACCAGCCGCTCGACCAGGACACCGCGGTGCTCGTGGTCGAGGAGATGGGCCACACCGCCAAGCCGATGCAGGAGGCGCAGATCGAGGCCGACCTGCAGGGTGCGGGTGAGGAGCAGACCGAGTTCGAGGCGCGTCCGCCGGTCGTCACCGTCATGGGTCACGTCGATCACGGCAAGACCTCGCTGCTCGATTACATCCGCCGCGCCAAGGTCGCCGCGGGCGAGGCCGGTGGCATCACGCAGCACGTCGGGGCGTATCACGTCGAGACGCCCAAGGGCGTCATCACCTTCATCGACACGCCGGGTCACGCCGCCTTCACGGCGATGCGCGCACGCGGCGCGAAGGCCACCGACGTGGTCATCCTGGTGGTGGCGGCCGATGACGGCGTGATGCCCCAGACCATCGAGGCGATTCAGCACGCGCGCGCCGCGGGCGTGCCGATCGTCGTGGCGGTGAACAAGATCGACAAGAACGGCGCCGATCCGGATCGCGTGCGCCACGAGTTGTCCAAGCAAGAGGTGATCCCCGAGGAGTGGGGCGGACAGAACATGTTCGTCAACGTCTCGGCGCACACCGGCGAGGGCATCGATGCGCTGCTCGAAGCGGTGCTGCTGCAGGCCGAAGTGCTCGAGCTGCGCGCCCCGCGCACCGGGCTCGCCAGCGGCGTGGTCATCGAGTCGAGCGTGGAGAAGGGCCGCGGCGCAGTCGCCACGGTGCTGGTCAAGAAGGGCACCCTGAAGCTCGGCGACCCGATCATCGCCGGGACCGAGTTCGGGCGCGTGCGCGCGCTCTTCGATGAGACCGGCAAGGCGGTCGAGGATGCCCCGCCGTCGATGCCGGTGGTGGTGCTCGGCCTCTCGGGCGCACCGAACGCGGGAGAGGAGATCCTCGTGCTCGAGAGCGAGCGCAAGACGCGCGAAGTGGCCACCTACCGCCAGAGCAAGTCGCGCGACGTGAAGCTCGCGCGGCAGGCGACCCGCAGCGAGGACGTGTTCTCGCAGCTCGGGGAGGGCAAGGCCGGATCGGTCGCGGTCGTGGTCAAGGGCGATGTCCAGGGCAGCGTCGAGGCGCTGCGCGAGTCGCTCGAGAAGCTCTCCACGCCCGAAGTGCAGGTCAAGCTGATCGCCAGCGGCATCGGCGGCATCACCGTCTCGGACGTGCAGCTCGCGGCGGCCTCCAAGGCGCTGGTCATCGGCTTCAACGTGCGCGCCGACTCCGGAGCGCGCGATGCGATGAAGGAAACCGGCGTCGAGGTGCGTTACTACAGCATCATCTACGAAGTCATCGACGATGTGCGCCAGATGATGACCGGCCTGCTGCAGCCGGAGATCAAGGAGCAGATCGTGGGCGTGGCGCAGGTGCGCGACGTGTTCCGCTCGAGCAAGTTCGGTGTGGTCGCCGGATGTCTGGTGACCGAGGGCGCTGTGAAGCGCAACAACCCGATCCGCGTGCTGCGCGACAACGTGGTGATCTTCGAAGGGGCGCTCGAGTCGCTGCGCCGCTTCAAGGACGACGTCGGCGAGGTGCGGGCCGGCACCGAGTGCGGCATCGGGGTGAAGAACTACCAGGACGTGCGCGTCGGCGATCAGATCGAGTGCTTCGCGCGCGTCGAGGTGGCCCGGACGCTGTAATGAGCTCGACCAGCCCCAGAGTCCGCAGGATCGAGTCGCAGCTGCAGCGGGTGCTGGCGGCGCTGATCACGCGCGAGGTCAAGGACCCGCGCGTCGGCAGCGTCACCGTCACCGCGGTGCGGCTGTTGCCGGACATGAGCGTGGCGCGCATCTACGTCGCACCGTTCGCCTCGCAGCACCCGTCCGAGGAGGTGCTGCGCGGACTGACGCACGCCGGGGGCTTCCTGCGCGGCCAGGTCGGGCGCGAGCTCGGCCTGCGGCATGCACCGCGGCTGGAGTTCGTGCTCGATGACACCGCCGAGAAGGCCGCCGAGCTCACCGGGTTGATCGATCGGGCGCGCGCCGAAGATCAGGCCAAGCACTGAGCCGATGCCCAGCGGGATCGTGCTCCTCGACAAGCCCCTGGGGCTCTCGTCGAACGCTGCGCTGCAGCGCGTGCGGCGGCTCTACGGGGCGGCCAAGGCCGGTCATGCCGGCAGCCTCGATCCGCTCGCCACCGGGATGCTGCCGATCTGCCTCGACGAGGCGACCAAGATCGCCGGGGAGATCCTCTCGAGCCGCAAGCGCTACCGCTTCGCCATCGCACTCGGGGCGCGCACGGCCACCGGTGACGTCGAAGGGGCGGTGATCGAGCAGGCGCCCGTGCCGCCGCTCGACCCGGAGGCGCTCGAGGCGGCACTCGCCGGGCTGCGCGGGCCGCAGCGCCAGGTGCCGCCGATGTACTCGGCGCTGAAACGTGACGGGCAGCCGCTCTATGCGCTCGCCCGCGCCGGCTTGAGCGTCGAGCGCGAGGCCCGACCCATCGAGATCTACGCGCTGAGGCTGCTTCAGGCGAGTGCCGAGCGGCTGGAGCTCACCGTGGAGTGCTCCAAAGGCACCTACGTGCGCGTGCTCGCCGAGGACATCGCCCGCGCACTGGGGACCTGCGGGCACGTCGTGCTGCTGCGCCGCGAGTGGGTGGTGCCGTTCGGGCACGAGCCGATGCACCCCCTGGACGCCCTCGAGGCCGCCGACGCCGCGACACGTGCGGGCCTGCTGCTGCCGGCGGACCGGCCGCTCGGGCACCTGGTGGCGGTCCACCTCGATGCGGTGCAGACCGATCGCGTGCGCCACGGGCAATCGGTGCTGGTGAGTGACGAGGCAAGCGGCAAGACCCGTCTGTACGATGAACGCGGTGCGTTCATCGGGATCGGCGAACTCGCCGCCGGCCGGGTGCAGCCCCGGAGGCTGCTTGCCGCCGAGGCGCCATCCGGTTGAAGGGCCAGCCTGGGGTCTCGCAGGGGCGCGAGCGTCCCTACGGTCCCTGGACCGTCACGGCTGGGTCGAGCGCCGCGAGTGCACTCGCGGGGTTCGTATACCCGGTCTGGCGCAGCGCGTGGGCACTATAGCAGCGGGTGAACGGCCGGCAGCACGTGCGTCCGAGCGGCTCGCCATCCCCTGCGCAGTGCCGCGCGCGGGCGCTCGCCACCCCCTGAGGGGCCGGTCCGGCCGCGCAGCCCCCGAGCAGCAGCGCGCCACCGAGGACGAGCAGGTAAAGGGGTCGGATTTTCATGGCCCGATCATATCGCAACGGCGACCTTGTGGCGAAGGGCCCTCCACGGGTAAAATTGCGGGCTTCCTTAAACGGGCATCTGATACAGTTACTTAGGACCGTCGTGCAATGGCTTTAACCAGCGAGAAAAAGAGCGGGATTCTGACGCAATACCAGCGCGGACCTGCGGATACCGGATCCCCCGAGGTTCAGGTTGCGCTGCTCTCCGAGCGCATCAATGGCCTGGGCGAGCACTTCAGCGCGCACAAGGGCGATCACGCCTCGCGGCGCGGGCTGGTGAAGCTCGTCAATCAGCGCCGCAAGCTCCTCGATTACCTCAAGGCGACCCAGCCGCAGACCTACCAGCAATTGGTCGAGCGCCTGGGACTGCGCCGCTGAACGAACACCAGAGAGGGCCGCAGTCACTGCGGCCCTTCGTTATTTTCGAGCCTGGTGTTTGCCGCTGAACCTTTTTGCAATTCGAGGACTGGACCTTGAGCGTCAGCAAGTCATTTCAATACGGCTCCCACACGGTCACGCTGGACACCGGCGAACTGGCCCGTCAGGCCGACGGCGCGGTGCGCGTTTCCATGGGCGACACCGTGGTGTTGGTCACGGTCTGCGCGCAGAAGAAGCCGGCCGCCGGCCGCGATTTCCTGCCCCTGACCGTCAATTACGTCGAGAAGACCTATGCGGCCGGGCGCATCCCGGGCGGGTTCTTCAAGCGTGAGGGCCGGCCGAGCGAGAAGGAGACGCTGACCTCGCGTCTGATCGACCGCCCGATCCGTCCGCTCTTCCCGGACGGTTTCTTCAACGATGTGCAGGTCGTCGCGACGGTGGTCTCGCTCGATCCGCAGATCGATCCGGATATCGCCTCGCTGCTCGGGGCCTCCGCGGCGCTGGCGCTCTCGGGCATTCCGTTCAACGGTCCGGTTGGCGCCGCGCGCGTCGGCTGGAAGGACGGCGCGTACGTGTTGAACCCGACGCTCGCCGAGCTCGCCGAGTCGCAGCTGCACCTGGTGGTCGCCGGCACCGAGAAGGGCGTGCTGATGGTCGAGTCCGAGGCCAAGGGCCTCACCGAGGAGCAGATGCTCGGCGCGGTGGTGTTCGGCCACCAGCAGATGCAGACCGCGATCGGCGCGATCCGCGAGCTCGCCCGCGAGGCTGGCAAGCCGCGCTGGGAGTGGCAGGCGCCAGCTGAGAGCGCCGAGCTCGCCACCGTCGTCGCCGGCAAGGCCCGCGAGCCGCTCGCCCAGGCCTACACCATCACCGAGAAGCAGCAGCGCTACACCCGCGTCGGGGAGATCAAGCGCGAGACCATCGCGGCGCTCGCCGAAGGCGAAAGCGCGCAGTGGAGTGCCGATGAGGTCGACACGGCGCTGTTCAAACTCGAGAGCGACATCGTGCGCCAGCGCATCCTCAACGGTGAGCCGCGCATCGACGGGCGCGACTGCACCACGGTGCGTCCGATCACCGTGAAGGTCGGCGTGCTGCCGCGCACCCACGGCTCGGCGCTGTTCACCCGCGGCGAGACGCAGGCGCTCGTGGTCACGACGCTCGGCACCACCCGCGATGCGCAGATCATCGATGCGCTCGAGGGCGAGCGGCGTGAACCGTTCATGCTGCACTACAACTTCCCGCCGTTCTCGGTCGGCGAGACCGGCATGATGGGCTCCCCGAAGCGCCGCGAAATCGGCCACGGCAACCTCGCCCGCCGGGGCGTGAACGCCGTCATGCCCGACATGGCCAAGTTCCCCTACGTGATCCGCGTCGTCTCGGAGATCCTCGAGTCGAACGGCTCGAGCTCCATGGCGAGCGTGTGCGGCTCCTCGCTCTCGATGATGGACGCCGGTGTGCCGATCAAGGCGCCGGTGGCCGGTGTCGCGATGGGCCTGGTGCTCGAGAACGGCCGCTTCAAGGTGCTCACCGACATCCTCGGTGATGAGGATCACCTCGGCGACATGGACTTCAAGGTGGCCGGCACCAAAGACGGCGTGACGGCGCTGCAGATGGACATCAAGGTCGAGGGCGTCACGCCCGAAATCATGAAGGTGGCGCTCGCCCAGGCCCGCGAGGGCCGGCTGCACATCCTCGAGGAGATGAACAAGGTCATCAGCACCCCGCGGGCCAACATGTCCGAGTGGGCGCCCTCGATCATCACCATCAAGATCGACTCGGAGAAGATCCGCGACGTGATCGGCAAGGGCGGTGCGGTGATCCGTCAGATCACCGAGGAGACCGGCACCACCATCGACATCGAGAGCGACGGCACGGTGAAGATCGCCTCGGTCAACGGCACCGCGGGCCGCGAGGCACAGCGGCGTATCGAGCTGATCACCGCCGATGTGGAAGTCGGACGCATCTACGAGGGCAAGGTGGCGCGCCTGATGGACTTTGGCGCATTCGTCACCATCCTGCCGGGCCGCGACGGTCTGGTGCACATCTCGCAGATCTCCAACGAGCGCGTCGAGCGTGTCAGCGACAAGTTGAAGGAGGGCGATGTGGTCCGCGTGAAGGTGCTCGAAGTCGACCGTCAGGGGCGCGTACGCCTCTCGATGCGCGACGTCGACGCCGCGTAACGTACGCCCGCAGAGGATCCCGCACGAGGTCCGCGCCGCAAGGCGCGGACCTCGTGTCGTTTCAAGGGGGCGTGGTCGGGGCGAGCGCGATCTCGCGCCGGCCGTGGAATGCCTCGGGGCGCCAGTGTGCGCTCGCCCAGGCGAGCACCTCCGGCGGTGGGGCGCCGGTGAGCGCAGCCGGGGGTGACTGGCCGAGCAGGGCGAGCACCTCGAACAGCTCCGCACTGGCGCGCTGCGGATCGAGCGGCACGGCGTGGTGACGTTTGGCGAGTTTCGCCCCGCCGGGCTCGGTGAGCAGCGGCAGGTGGCCGTAGCGCGGCCGCGGCAGCACCAGGGCCTCCTGCAGCGCGAGCTGCCAGCCGGTGCTCTCCAGCAGGTCCGCGCCGCGCACCACGTCGGTGATGCCCTGCAGCGCGTCGTCCACGACGACCGCGAGCTGGTAGGCGAACACGCCGTCGCGGCGGCGCACGACGACATCGCCGAGGCTCGCGCCCGGAGCGCTGAACGGTCCCTGGAAGCGGTCCTCGAACGCGAAGATGCGCTGCGCATCGATGCGCAGCCGGGTGGCGCTCGGGCCGTCGCGGCGCGGTCCGGCGCGGCATAGGCCGGGGTAGCGGCTGGTGAGCGCCCCGAGGGCGGCGAGTTCGCTGCGCGAGCAGGTGCACTCGAAGGTCACCCCGGCGGCGCGCAGCCGCTCGAGCGCGGCCTCGTAGTGCCCGGTGCGCCGACTCTGAATCTCGAGCGGCCCGTCCCAGGCGAGGCCGAAGGCCTCTAATGTGCGCAGGATCTGATCGGCACTGCCGGGGATGCAGCGCGGGTCGATGTCCTCGATGCGCACCCGCCAGAGGCCACCGTGGTGGCGGGCATCGAGATAACTGCCCACGGCCGCCAGCAGCGACCCCAGGTGCAGCGCGCCGGTGGGGGAAGGGGCGAAGCGGCCGACGTAGCCGGCCGCTCTCGCGCTCGGCTCAGCGGTAGCGGTCGTCGCGATCGCCGTATTGCTTCTCGCGCCGCTCGCGCCGCTCCTGGGCCTCGATGCTCAAGGTGGCCACGGGACGGGCCTCCAGACGCTTGATGCCGATCTCCTCGCCGGTCTCGAGGCAGTAGCCGTAGCTGCCGTCCTCGATGCGCTTCAACGCCTCGTCGATCTTGCGGATCAGCTTGCGTTCGCGGTCCCGGGTGCGCAGCTCCAGGCTGAATTCCTCTTCCTGCGTGGCGCGGTCGGAGGGATCGGGGAAGTTAGCCGCCTCATCCTTCATGTGCGAGACCGTGCGGTCGACTTCGACCATCAGATCGCGCTTCCAGCTGTTGAGGATGTTGCGGAAGTGATCGAGCTGCTCCTTGCTCATGTACTGTTCGCCGCGCTTCGGGATGTACGGCTGAACGTTGCGGGGACCTGCGAGCAGGCTGCCCGGCTCGGCCGAATCACCTTCCTCGGCGTCGCTCACGGGCAGTGCGCGCGCTCGCGCGGGTGGCATCTGGGGGGGCGCGACGGGCGCATGAATCCGCTCGGCTGTCGTCTCGGTCTCGGGCATTTCCGCTTTGCGCGAGTGGACGGTGCTCTTCACCGCCGCGCTCTTGTGCGCAGCAGGGCGGGCTGCGCTCTTGTGCGCGGCCGGCCGCTTGGCCGTGACGGACTTTTTCGCCGCGGGTTTCGCCGGCGCGGCCTTCTTACCCTTCGCAGTTTTGGGCGCGGGTTTCTTGGCCGACATCACTTGCTCCTACGCATAAGGCTCTTGCGGGACGCGCGATTATACCGGCGCCCTTGGGCCTGTACAGCGCCGCGTGCGCCGCGCCCCCTTAGGGCAGGTGGACCGGCGGTGGAGGCTGCCAGTCGGCGGCTCGCCGCTCGACGATGACCCGGGTGTAGATCCCGCCGCGGACCTTGAAACGCCCCTCCAGGCGCAGGAAGCGCGGCTTCAGCTCGGCGGCGAGCAGATCGGCGATCTCGTTGGTCACGGCCTCGTGGAATGCGCCGCGGTCGCGGAACGACCAGATGTAGAGCTTCAGCGATTTCAGCTCCACGCAGCGCTGATCGGGCACGTAGGCTAGCTTGAGCGTGGCGAAGTCCGGCTGCCCGGTGCGCGGACAGAGGCAGGTGAACTCCGGCATCCGCATGCGGATGGTGTAGTCAGATCCCGGGCAGGGATTGGGGAACGTCTCGATCGACGCGGCAGGCTGTGAGGGCATGGGCATTTACTCTACACTACCGCGCTTCGCTGCGGCGGCCATTTAGAAGAGAACGGAAGATCAAGCAAGATGCGGCTGACGAAAATCAAGCTCGCCGGATTCAAGTCCTTCGTCGATCCCACCCAAGTCACCTTTCCGAGCAATCTCACCGGCGTGGTGGGTCCGAACGGCTGCGGCAAGTCGAACGTGATCGATGCGGTCCGCTGGGTGATGGGCGAGCTGTCGGCCAAGCACCTGCGCGGCGACAACATGGCCGATGTCATCTTCAACGGCTCCGCGCAGCGCAAACCGGTCGGCACCGCCTCGGTGGAGCTGGTGTTCGACAACTCCGACGGCAAGGTCGGCGGCGCCTACGCGAGCTACAACGAGATTGCGCTGAAGCGTCAGGTCTCGCGCGACAGATCG
>JAJZSQ010000187.1 GCA_021849615.1 Pseudomonadota bacterium | reverse complement strand
GGGAATCACAAGTGGTTCCGCAATCTCGCCATCGCCCGCATCGTCGTCGAGCGCCTCGAGGCGATGAATCTCAAATACCCCGCACCGGCGGCTGATCTGGCCGAAATCCGCCGCGAATACCACTCCGCGGCACAGCGCTGAGGGGCACACGCTCGATTTGCGCTGCGGCGCGCGCTAGCATGCGCGACTCGTGCGGGCCATCCGGACCCGCCCGGGCGGCTGCGGCGCTCCCCTGGCCGTCTCGCCACCGGCAGACTCTGGAGGACTCATCCGCATGCACCGCACCCTCGTCCTGTCGCTCGCCAGCTTTGCGCTCGCCCTGCCGGCGGCGGTCCTGGCCGCACCGAAGGCCCCGATGCCGGCCCCGCACGCGCTCGCCGTGCCCAAGGCCCGCACCTCGATCACCCACGGCAGCGTCGTGATCGGCGGTCAGCGCATCCGCTACACGGCGACGGCCGGCACGATCATCCTGAAGAACAAGCAGGGCAAGCCGACCGCCAGCATGTTCTACGTCGCGTATACGAAGGACGGCGTGCGCGACCCGGGCAAGCGTCCGGTGACTTTCGCCTACAACGGCGGACCCGGATTTGCCTCCGCGCTGGTGGACATCGGCGGCTTCGGACCGCGGCGCATCGAATGGCCGGCGCCGGGCCAGATCGGGCGCGAGCAGCCGCCGTACCGGCTGGTGCCGAACGCCTACAGCATCCTCGGGGCGACCGACCTGGTCTTCATTGACGCGGTCGGGACCGGCTACAGCCGCATCGTCGGGGTCGGCAAACCGACGATGTTCTACGGGATCAACGGCGATGCGCGCGCGTTCACGCAGTTCATCGAGCGCTACGTGCAGCGCAATGATCGGTTCGAATCCCCGAAGTTCCTGCTCGGAGAGAGTTACGGCACGACGCGCTCGGCGGTCCTCGCCGAGGATCTGGTCGGTCAGGGCGTGTACCTCAACGGGGTGATCCTGTGCTCGACCGTGCTCGATTTCGCGACGCTCAACAACACCCCGGGTAACGATCTGCCTTACGAGCTGTATCTGCCCTCTTACGCGGCGGTCGCCTGGTATCACCATCGCATCACGCCGCGGCCGAAGGATCTCGCCGCGTTCGTCCATCAGGTGGAGCGCTTCGCCGGCGGAGCTTACGCCCATGCCCTCTTTGAGGGCTCGGCTTTGAGTTCGGCGCACAAGGCCGAGATCGCCGCGCAGCTCTCCCGGTACACCGGACTGTCGGCCGAGTTGTGGGAGCGGGCGGACCTGCGCATCCCGCTGTCGGTGTTCCAGCGCCGGTTGCTCGGCACCGGCGCGAGCACGGGGCGTTTCGATGCGCGGTTCAGCACGCCTGAACTGGAGCGGCTCGATCCGGAGCAGGGCGATACCGCCGCCGGTGCGGCCACCACCGCGATCTGGGGCGCACTCACCGAGAGCTTCGATGCGTATCTGCGCCAGGGGCTCAATTACCGCAGCCACCGCCTGTACGTGCAGAGCAGTGCCCGCGCGTTCAGCGCCTGGGACTGGGGTCACTACCAGCCCCCGCTCAGCGCCCTCGATGAGGGTGTCGGCAGCACCACCAGCCTCGCCCGGGTGCGCAACGTGGCGCCGGCACTGGCGCGGGCCATGAGCAACGATCCGGGCATGCAGCTGATGCTCAACAACGGCTGGTTCGACATGGCGACGCCGTTCTTCGCCACCAACTTCACCATCGCGCACATGGGGTTGCCGCAGACTCTCGAGGGCAACATCCATGAGTACTACTACCCGGTCGGACACATGCTCTATCTGAACCCGGCAGTGCTCCCACAGCTGCAGCACAACATCGAGGCGTTCATCACGAACGCGCTGCAGCACTGAGCGTCTCGCCCCCTGACGCCGCAGCGCGGCGTCAGGGGGCGTTCGGAATCTCCAGTCCGTGCGCTACGGCCGGGCGCGCCAGAAAGCGCTCGCGCGCGGGGTTCACGTGCGGAAAGTCGGCGTAGCCGACGAGTTCGCCCGCGGCATAAAAGCCGATCAGATTGCGGACCCAGGGAAAAATTGCGGTTGGGGTTCAGTGAACGGAACGCCTCGGAGAGCTGCTCCTGCTGTGCGAAGTCCACGCGGTGCGCCCCGTAGGGCAGGCCGGTTTCCTCGAGCATGATCGAGACTTTCACCCCGTTCGGAGTCGGCAGCGAATACAGCTGCAGCCGCTCGGGATGACGCGCGGGCCATTTGCGCGTGATGGGAAAATCGGCAGGATCAAACATGGCGGCTCCCTGTGCGGTGCGCTGCGCCGTGTGCGGCGGGAGTGCCCAAGGATGAACGCGAGGGCTCCGGGCAGCAAGCGCCGCGCGCGCTTGCCCGCAGCGGGCGGCCAGTCCATCATGGCGGGCGATGAGCGTCATGAGCGCACGGGAGGGCCCCATGAGACGATCGTTCCGCATCGCGCCGTGCGCGCTGGCGCTGCTGGTGCTTGCGGGCGCCGTCAAGGCCGCGCCTGCCGTGCCGCAAGCGCCGCTCACTGCACGCACACTCACGTACATCTGGCGTGCCTGGAGCACGCTGACTCGTTCGACGAACGACTGTGCTTCCTATCCGAGCGGGCCTCACCGGCCGCAGCGGGTGCTGTACCTGCCGAAGCGTCTGCCCATGCCCGCGGCGGTGCGTGCACTGGCCGCCGGCTGTCACGTGAGCGTACGGCGTCTGCCGGTGAGTATCGTGCGGCTCGGCAGTCTGCAGCCGGCGACGCTGGACGCGCCGGGGTTGCTGTATCTGCCGCATCCGTACGTCGTGCCGGGCGGATTCTTCAACGAGATGTTCGGCTGGGACAGCTACTTCATCGTGCTCGGCCTGGTGAGCGATCATCGCGACGCCCTGGCCCGCGGCATCGTCGATAACTTTCTCTTCGAGGTCAGACACTACGGTGCGGTGCTCAACGCCAACGCGACGTTCTCCCTGTCGCGCTCGCAGCCGCCGTTCCTCGGTGAGATGATTCGTACGCTCCTGAAGGATCCGCGGGCGTTTCCGAACCGGCTCGCCGCCACCGCCTGGTTGCGTCGTGCCTATCCGCTGGCTGTGCAGGACTACTCGCTCTGGGAGCGGCGCGAGCATCTCGCGGGCAACACCGGGCTGGCGCGCTACTTCGACTACGGCGGCGATCAGCCGGCCATCGAGCTGCGCTCGGCGGCCTACTACCGCGGGGTGATCCGCTTCCTGCTCGGGCACCCCGGTGAGAACCGCGGCTATCTGGTGCACGCCGCGCGCGATCCTGATCCGGCCGCGGCCGCGAAGCTCGCCGAAGTCAGCTGTGACGTGCGCACCTCGCGCGTCTGCGCAGCTGCCTGGTTCGGCGGCTACCGGCTCACCGGCAAGTTCTACCGCGGCGATCGGGCCATGCGCGAGTCGGGTTTCGACACGACGTTCCGTTTCGGTCCCTACAGCGGCTCGACGATCGACTACGCGCCGGTGGGGCTGAACAGTCTTCTCTACCGCTACGCGCGGAATCTCGCCGCGTTTGCGCGCCGTCTCGGGGACGGCGCTGCCGTGCGCCGTTGGAGCGCGGCGGCCGCCGCCCGCAAGCAGGCGATCAACCGGTATCTCTGGAACCGGCGTCTCGGGCAGTACACCGACTACGATTTCGTCACCGGACGGCGCTCGTACTATCCGTTCATCACCACCTTCTACCCGCTGTGGGCCGGGGCCGCCTCGCCCGCGCAGGCTCGCGCGGTGCGCGATGCGCTGCCGTATTTCGAGCGAGCCGGGGGGCTGCAGACGAGCACGTACGCCAGCGGTGCTCAGTGGGATGCGCCCTTCGGCTGGGCGCCGACCAACTGGCTGGCCGTGTCAGGCTTGCGCGCGTACGGCTACCGCGCCGATGCACGCCGCA
>JAJZSQ010000042.1 GCA_021849615.1 Pseudomonadota bacterium | reverse complement strand
CATCGCCGTTGGCATGGCCACGGACATCCCGCCGCACAACCTGCGCGAGGTGGCCGCGGCGTGCGTGCAGCTGCTCGAGGACCCCGAGGCGAGCACCGCGGTTCTGATGAAGCACATCAAGGGCCCGGATCTGCCCACCGGCGCGGAAATCATCTCCCCGCGCGCGGACCTGAAGGCGATCTACGAGAGCGGCACCGGCTCTTTCAAGGCGCGCGCCACCTACCGCGAGGAGGACGGCAACGTGGTGATCACCGCGTTTCCGTACCAGGTGTCTCCGGCACGGGTGCAGGAGCAGATTGCCGAGCAGATGCGCGCCAAGAAGCTGCCGATGCTCGAGGACGTGCGCGATGAGTCCGACCATGAGCATCCGGTGCGGCTCGTGCTGGTGCCGCGTTCAAACCGCGTCGATCTGACCGAGGTCATGAACCACCTGTTCGCGACCACCGATCTGGAACGCAACTACCGAGTCAATCTCAACATCATCGGGCTGGACGGCCGCCCGCGTGTGCTCGGCCTGAAGGCAATTCTGACCGACTGGCTCACGTTCCGCATCGCCACGGTGCGCCGGCGTCTCGAGCATCGCCTCGAGAAGGTCAGCCGCCGGCTGCACATCCTCGAGGGCCTGCTCGCGGTCTACCTCAATCTCGATGAGGTGATTCGCATCATCCGTCGCGAGGATGAGCCGAAGCCGGTGCTGATGAAGCGGTTCGCGCTCTCCGAGGAGCAGGCCGAGGAGATCCTCAATACCCGGCTGCGCCATCTGGCGCGGCTCGAGGAGATGAAGATCCGCGAGGAGCAGAAAACGCTCGCCGCGGAGCGCAGCGAGATCGAGGCGCTGCTGGCGAGCGAG
The DNA here is from genome assembly GCA_021849615.1 of Pseudomonadota bacterium. GTDB lineage: Bacteria > Pseudomonadota > Gammaproteobacteria > Steroidobacterales > Steroidobacteraceae > 13-2-20CM-66-19. The sequence continues at coordinate 19,447 of JAJZSQ010000042.1, read as the reverse complement.
GCGCGCCTGAAGCGGCTCGTGGCCACTGAGATCCGCGCCGATGCCGACAAGCACGGCGACGAGCGGCGCACGCGCATCATCGAGCGCGAGGCCGCCCAGGCGATCGACGAGACGGCGCTCATCGCGAACGAACCGGTGAGCGTGGTGCTCTCGAGCGGCGGCTGGGTGCGCGCCGCCAAGGGGCATGACATCGACCCGCGATCGCTCTCGTACAAGAGCGGCGATGCCTATCAGGCGCTCGCCCGCGGGCGCAGCCTGCAGCAGGCGGTCTTTCTCGACAGCACTGGCCGTACGTACTGCCTGCCGGCGCATTCCCTGCCCTCGGCGCGCGGCCAGGGCGAGCCGCTCTCGGGCCGGCTCAACCCGCCCGATGGCGCGAAATTCGTCGGCGTGATGCTCGGGGAGGCGGAGGATCTGTGGCTCCTCGCGAGCGATGCCGGCTATGGGTTCGTCACGCGGCTGCAGGACCTGATCACCGACCGGCGCGCGGGCAAGACCGTGCTCAACGTGCCCCAGAACGCACTGGCGCTGCCGCCGGCGCGGGTACCGGATGAAGATGCGCTGGTGGCGGTGCTCAGCAGCGAGGGCAAGCTGCTCGTCCTCCCGGTGAGCGAGGTACCGCAGATGCCGCGCGGCAAGGGCAACAAGCTGTACGACATTCCGGGCAAGAAGGCCGCCGCGCGCGAGGAGTTCGTGGCCGCGCTGGCGGTGGTTGCGCCTCGCGGTTCACTCGAGGTGTGGACCGCTGAGAAGAAGCGCGTGCTCGACTGGGCGGACCTGAAGGACTATCGGGGCGAGCGTGCGCACCGGGGAACGATGCTGCCGCGCGGCTGGCCGCGCACCGGCATCGAGCGGCTCGAGGCGCTCGCGCCGGCGCAGAGCTGATTCAGCGCGGGGCTCTCAGCTCGTTCGCCTGCAGGACCACGTCCTCGGGCGCGTTGACGAAGTAGCCCTGGATGAACTCCACGCCGAGTTGCCACAGCACCGCCATGGTGTTGGCGTCCTCGACGCGCTCGGCGATGGTCTGGATGCCGCGCTTGGTGGCCTCCTCGGCGAGTGCGCGCACGTGGTGCTGCAGTTCCTTGTTGCGCGCCAGGCTCTGCACCAGCGCGCCGTCGATCTTCACGTAATCGAGCGGCATGGTTTCGAGCAGGCCGAAGGCGCTCGCCGGGGACCCGAAGCTCTCGATGGCGAAGCGAAAGCCCCACTTGCGCAGCTTCTCGGCGAGTTCGCGCGACTGCGGGTAGCTCACGGCGACCGCTTCGGGAATCTGAAAGCACACGCTGGCCGGGGCGGCGCGCGCCGAGCGCAGGTGCCCGTCGAGCCAGGCGACGAACGTGGCGTCGCGCACGGTGTCCTTCGACAGACGCACGAACAGGCAGCCCGGGCGGCGCTGGGCGGCGAACGACAGCGATGCCCCGACCACCCAGCGGTCGATGTTCTTCAGCAGATCGTTGCGTTCGGCGGCCGGCAGGAATTCCCCCGGCAGCACTTCCTTGCCACGATTGTCGATCATGCGCAGCAGCACATCGAACATGCGCGCATCGCCGCCCCGCAGACTCGCCACCGGCTGAGTCGCGAGGCGAAAGCGGTTCTCGAGCAGGGCGCTCTTGATCTGCTGGACCCAGGCTGCATCGTACGGCGAGGCGGATGCGGCCGCGGCGCCGGCGGTGACCGCCTGGCTGCCGCCGCGGCGTGCGCCGCGGCTGCAGGCCTCGAGCGCCGAGGCGATCAGGGTATCGAGGTCCTTCGTATGGCTTGCGACCGGTGCGAGGCCCACCGTACACGAGAGCGAAACCTGCTTCGCGCCGCAGCGCACCGGATGCTTGGCGGTCTCCTGCACCAGATGGGTGGCCCACGCCTGCAGGTCGCGTTCATTGCCGCGCTCGAGCAGCACGAGAAAGCGTACGCCGCCGAATCGGCCGGCGACTTCCGTTGGATGCAGTGTGGCGCGCAGCTGCGCGGCGAATTCGCCGAGCACTTGTTCGCTCGCGCTCGCGCCCACGCTGCGTTCGACGTCCGCGAAGCGATCGAGCTTGATCAGTGCGAGTGCCCGCACACCGCCGGGACTGGGCGCGCCGAGCCGCTGGGCGAGCGCCGGCATCAGGTCGCGCCGATGTAGCAGCCCGGTGGTCTGGTCGCACTGCACGGCATGCTGCAGCTCCTTAAGCAGTTTGCCTTCATCGCGCGATTGGCCGGGCAGCACCAACCGTACGCACGGTTGGCCTTCGTGCTCCCCCAAGGTAAAGGTGAGTTCGGCGTTGAGGCTGCTGCCGTCGGGGCGCAGCGCGCCGGCGCGCAGACTGTGATGCTGCCAGCGCCCCTGCAGGCACGCCGCCAGAGCGCCCTTCAGCGCCGGCCGGCTGGCTTCATCGAACAGATCCATCACCGGCTGACCAATGACCTGAGCGCCCGGGCCGAACAGTTCGAGCCAGGCGGGATTCGCATCGACGACGATGCCTTCCTGTACGTGGATGATCGCGTCGGCGGGTTGGCGCGTCAGGGGCAGCAGCGCTTCTCGTGCGTTGGATGCGGGCTGCACCGTCGAGAGCAGCGCCCGCTCGAGGCGGGCCGAGCGCAGTTCGCGCATGACGACCGCCGTGAGGCGCTGGGGGGAGTCGAAGCCGACCGCATCGCGCGCACCGGCGCGCAGCGCCGCGGCGATCGCCGGCTCATCGACGCTCGGGGCCGCCAGGATGATCGGCAACCAGGGCGCGACCTGGTCGCGCAGCGCCACGACGGCCGCGGCGTTGTGTCCCGGTTCGATGCAGTCGATCACGAGCGCGGGCTGGACTCGCTGCAGCGCGGCGTGCAGGGCCTCGAGGGCCGCGACCCACGTGCACTCTACGGCCAGGCCCGCGCTACTGAGAATGTCGTTGATCGTGTCAACGGCACTCCGCGTCGCGCAGCGAACCACCAGCGCAATCGTGTTCTCGGCCAATCTCGACTCCCGACGGGGCTCCCACGCGTTGGGACACGCGTGATTGTAGCCGTGCGCGGCGCGGTGCGGCGCCATCGCCCCCCATTATGTGCGCTGACGCACAGGCTCACGCTCCGTCACGAGGCGACGCTGATCGGAGTCAGAACGGTTTTGGAGGCGGCGGCGGGCAGCTCCCGCACCAGCCGTGGCACGAGGTAGCCCGGCAGGCAGGCCGCGAGTGCTCCGGCGAGCCGCCGGGCGCGCTCATCGGGGACGAGAAAATGCGCCGCGCCGCGCACCTTGTCGAGGGCGTGCAGGTAGTACGGCAGCACGCCGGCCTGAAACAACGCCCGGGACAGCTCGGCGAGCACCGCCGCATCGTCGTTGACGCCGGCGAGCAGCACGGTCTGATTCAGCAGCGTGACTCCGGTGGCGCGCAAGCGGCCACACGCCTCGCGCAGCGAGGCGTCGAGTTCGTTCGGGTGGTTGACGTGCAGCACGATCACGACGGGCACCGGGCTCGAGCGCAGCCACTCGAGCAGGCCTGCGTCGACTCGCGAGGGCAGCACGACCGGCTGGCGCGTGTGGATGCGCAGACGCCGCAGATGCGGGATGCGCGCCAGCTCGCCACCCAGTGCGCTGAGCCGGGCGTTGCTGAGGGAGAGCGGATCGCCGCCGCTGAGGATGATTTCCTCGAGCGAGGCATCGGCGGCGATCGCCGCGAGCGCCTCGCTCCAGCGCGCTCCCTCGCTGTGCTGCGCCGCGTAGGGGAATTCGCGCCGGAAGCAGTAGCGGCAATGCACCGCGCAGCTCTGGGTGGCGATCAGCAGCGCCCGACCGCGGTATTTCTGCAGCAGCGCCGGGGCGCGCTGCGCGGCCGCTTCCTCGAGCGGATCGACGCCGTAGCCGGGCTGCTCGAGGAGTTCCGCGGCCGTTGGCAGCACTTGGCGCAGCAGCGGATCGGCCGGATCGCCCGGGCGCATGCGCGCGACGAAACTGCGCGGCACGCGCAGCGGGAAGGCGGAGTCGATCGCCCCCAGGGCCTCGAGCGGCAGTCCGAGCGCCGCGGCGAGTGTCCCGGGATCGGTGATGGCCTCGGCGAGCTCCTGCTGCCAGCGGGCGGAAATCTGGCGGGGTTGGACCGATGCCGGTATCATACGCGGCCCTTTAATCGGAGGGGCCGCGCATTGTGCCGCTCCGGCTGAGAGAAATAAATGGCCAGCTATACCACCGCCGAAATCCGCTCGGGCATGAAACTGTTGCTCGACGGTGAACCCTATGCCGTGATCGAGAATGAGTTCGTCAAGCCCGGCAAGGGTCAGGCATTCAACCGCATCCGGGTGCGCAACCTCAAGAGCGGCCGGACCATCGAGAAGACATTCCGTTCCGGGGAGTCGATCGAGGCGGCCGATGTGGTCGACACCGAGATGCAGTATCTCTACCAGGACGGGGATTTCTGGCACTTCATGGTGCCGGACAGCTTCGAGCAGTACACGGCGGGCAAGGCCGCGGTGGGCGACAGCGCGCAGTGGCTGAAGGACGGCCTGGTGTGCATCATCACGCTGTGGAACGGTGAGCCGCTCGCGGTGACGCCCCCGGCGCACGTGGAGCTGAAGATCGTCGAGACCGACCCGGGCCTGCGCGGGGACACCGCCACCGGCGGCCAGAAGCCGGCCAAGCTCGAAACCGGCGCGGTGGTGCGGGTGCCGCTGTTCATCGACCAGGGCGAAGTCATCCGCATCGACACCCGGACCGCTCAGTACGTCTCGCGCGCCAAGCAGTGAGTGCAGCCGGCGCGCCTAGGGCGCGCCGGCGTCGAATCGGCTGGCGGCGAGCAACACCTCGGCGATGCGCTCGAGGCCTTCGGCGTCGAGCGCATCGAAGCGGCCCGGCTCGGGACTGTCGATATCAAGCACCCCGAGCAGCCGCCCGTCGGCGAGCAGCGGCACCACGACCTCCGAACGAGACGCGCCGTCGCAGGCGATGTGGCCCGGAAAGGCGTGCACGTCGGGCACGACCTGGGTACGCCGCTGTTCGGCCGCCGTGCCGCAGACCCCGCGTCCGAGCGCGATGCGCACGCAGGCGGGCTTGCCCTGAAACGGGCCGAGCACCAGCTCCGCGCCGCGCAGCAGATAAAAGCCCGCCCAGTTCACCCCGGGCAGCGCCTCGAACAGCAACGCGGCGGTATTGGCGAGGTTGGCAATGGGGTCGCGCTCTGCGCTGAGCAGTGCCGCGAGGGCCGCTGCGAGCTGCCGGTACCCGGCGGGCTTGTCCGTGAAATCGTAAAGCTGACTTTCATGCTGCATGGCGCTCTCCGTCATCAGGCGCGTTCGATCGGAAACGGGATGACCTCGTCGATGCGCACGGCGTCCACGGCGAGCATGACCAGTCGGTCGAAGCCGAGCGCGACGCCGCTGCAGTCCGGCAGTCCGGCGGCGAGTGCGCCCAGCAGCTGCTCATCGAGCGGCGCGATCTCCAGGCCGCGGCGCTGGCGCACCCTCTGATCCTGCTCGAACCGCTCGCGCTGCTCGCGCGCATCGGCGAGTTCATGAAAGCCGTTGGCGAGCTCGATCCCGCTTAAGTACAGCTCGAAGCGCTGTGCGGCACGCGGCTCGGTCGGGTCGACCCGGGCGAGTGCCGCCTGGCTCGCCGGGTAGCCGTGTACGAACGTGAGTGCCCCGCCGCCGAGCGCCGGACCGATCCGCACGCTCATCAGCAGCTCGAGCAATTCGTCCCGGTCGGCAGACTCGCCGGTGAAGCCGGCGGCGCGGGCCGCGGCCGCCAGCGTCTGCAGCGGCGCGTCGAACGGGTCGATGTCCAGATGCTGCCGGAAGGCCTCGCGGTACGAGAGGCGTTCGCTCGCCAGCGCGGCGGCGCGCGGCCCGAGCAATGTGCGCGTCAGCGCCTCGACCTCGTCCATGAGGGCCTCGAGGCTCCAGCCCATGCGATACCACTCGATCAGCGTGAACTCGGCATTGTGCAGCCGTCCGCGCTCGAGCCCGCGCACGACGTGGCAGATCTGGTAGATGTCTCCGAGTCCCCCGGCGATGAGCCGCTTCATGGCGTACTCGGGCGAGGTGTGCAGATAACAGCGCCGTACGGGCTGCCCGGCACCGTCGGTGAAGGTCACCTGCGCCGAGTGTATGTGCACGTCGCTCACCGGCGCGTTGACCACGATCGGCGTGTCGACCTCGAGCACGCCGCGGTCGGCGAAAAATCCTCGGGCGGCGCCGATGAGGGCGGCCCGGCGTCGCAGCACGGCGGGCGTCGCGCCGGACCGCCAGTCCGCCGGGGTCGTGTCGGGCATCACGGGCGCTCCCCGCCGGTCCCGGCGAGCAGGTGTCCGAGCGTCTCCCCGACGCGCAGGGTGCGCCCCGCAGCGAGGTCCGCACGCCACTCAGCGGCCTGGGGCGGCAGCAGCAGGATGACCGTCGAGCCCATGTTGAAGCGGCCGAGTTCCGCGCCCTTGGCGAGCTGCAGCGGCGCGAGCGGCGCCTCGAGCGGCAGTGCGGCGATGCGCCGCTCGGTGCGCGGCGCGACGTCTCCGTGCCACACGGTGCTCATGCTGCCGACGAACAGCGCCCCGACCATCACCAGCCCCCAGACCAGGGGGCCGTCCTCGAACAGCAGCACCACCCGTTCGTTGCGCGCGAACAGGCCGGGCACGGCGGCGGCGGTCGTGGCGTTGACGCTGAACAGCCGGCCGGGTACGAACCACGCGGCGCGCAAGCGAGCGGCGAGCGGCATGTGGATGCGGTGGTAGTTGTACGGGGCGAGATACAGCGTGGCGAAGGACCCGCCGGTGAAATGCTCCGCCCACTGAGGCTCCCCGGCGAGCAGCGCCGCGATGCTGTAGGCGTGGCCCTTGGCCTGCAGGATCCGATCGCCCTCGATGCGTCCGACCTGACTCACCGTGCCGTCGACCGGGGAGGCGATCAGGCGTGCCTCGGGCGCGAGCGGCCGGCTGTCGGGGGTGAGCGCGCGGGTGAAAAAATCGTTGAAGCTCGAATAGGCCTGCGGATCGGGTTCGACCGCATCGCTCATGTCGGGGTGGAAGTGGCGCACGAAGGCCCCGATCAGGGCCCGTTTCAGGGCCGGGGCGCGGCTGCGCGTCAGACGCAGCACCAGGCGCGAGAGAAAATGCTGCGGCAGCACATGCTGCAGCAGCACGAACAGCCGCTCGCGCAGGCTCGCAGTGGGCGTTGCGCCGCTCATCAGGTCCTCCTGTCCTCAGCCGTGGATGAGCAGCCGCTCGGCGCTGCGCTTGAGCACCGCGGCGAGCCGCCGGGCGTTGATCGGCGCGGTGAATACCGCGACTTCGCGGCCGCGGCCATCGAGCAGAAACAGCGCCACGGTGTGCTCGAACGTCGTGGCGCCGCCGGGCAGCACGAGTTTGCCGCGCGCCACGCCGAGCCGCGTACCGAGTCGCGCGACCTGACGAGGCGCGCCGGTCAGGCCGATGAAGCTCGGGTTGAAGCGGGCGAGATACGTGGCCAGCACTGCCGGGGTGTCGTGGCGCGGGTCGACCGAGACGAACAGCACCTGCAGCGGAAGCCGCGCCACCCGCTGCTCGACCCGCGCCAGCAGCGCGAGCGTGTCGGGGCATTCATCCGCGCAGTGCGTGTAGCCGAAATACATCAGTGTCAGGTGGCCGGCGAGATTGTTCTGGTCGAACGATCGGCCGCGGCTGTCGGTGAGCGCGAAGTCGCCGAGGGCGCGCGGCTGCGGCAGCCAGGTGCCGTAGGTCGGCACGCTCGCGCGGCTGTACCGCACTGCGGCCAGCCGGTACCCTGCGAAGCCGGCCCCCAGGCACACCAGCCCCACCAGAACCCAGAAGTATCGAGACGACATGCGGCAAGTATCCCACAGCGGCCGGCGTCCCGCGCCGCGCGCGGCGCGCGCGAGCGTCCGTGAGCTGATCGAGCAGGGCGCGCGGCGGCTGCGACGCGCGCGGGTGTTCTTCGGGCACGGCACCGACAACGCCCGGGACGAAGCGGCCGCGCTGGTGCTGCATGCGCTCGGGCTCTCGCACACCGATCCGGCCGTGTATGCGCGGCGCGTCGGCGTGCGCGGGCAGGAGCGGGTGCGAGCCCTGCTGACCCGACGCATCGAGGAGCGCATTCCGGCGGTGTACCTGACCGGGGAGACCTGGTTCGCCGGATTGCCGTTTTACGTCGATCCGCGCGTGCTCATCCCACGCTCCCCGATCGCCGAGCTGATCGAGCGGCGCTTCGCGCCGTGGCTCGACGCGCGGCGGATCGGGCGCGTGCTCGACATGGGGTGCGGCTCCGGTTGCATCGCCATCGCCTGCGCCAAGGCATTGCCCTGGGCGCAGGTGGACGCCGCGGACCTCTCCGCCGAGGCGCTCGAGGTCGCTGCCCGCAACGTGCGCCGGCACCGGCTCGGGCGGCGGGTGCATCTGGTGCAGTCCGATCACTTCAGCGCCCTCGGCGCGGCGCGCTACGACCTGATCGTCTCGAATCCGCCGTATGTCGGGACGCGCGAATTCGCGTCGCTTCCGCCGGAGTACCGGCACGAGCCGGCGCTTGCGCTGCAGTCCGGTCGCGCTGGACTCGACTCGGTGCGGGTGCTGCTCGCCGAGGCGCGAGGGCATCTGCGGCCCGGCGGGGCACTCATCGTCGAGGTCGGCAATACCGAGCGTGCACTCGAACGGGCGTTCCCGCAGCTGCCGTTCCTGTGGCTGCAGTTCGAGCGCGGTGGCGGCGGGGTGTTTCTGCTCGGGGCCGAGCAGTTGCCGGCCGACGGTGCGGCGCGCCCCCGGCGCGCAGGCGCATAGTACACTTCGCTCACCCGCGCCCGGCCCGCACGGATGGGACCTGTACCGCGGTGCTGCGCGGCGCAAGCAGAGGCCTCTGAATGTCCGGTAATACCTTCGGCAGACTGTTCACGGTGAGCACGTTCGGCGAGAGCCACGGTCCGGCGCTCGGCTGCATCGTCGATGGCTGCCCGCCCGGACTCGAACTGACCGAGGCGGACCTGCAGGGGGACATCGACCGGCGGCGCACCGGCACCTCGCACTTCGTCAGTCAGCGGCGCGAGAACGATCAGGTGCGCATCCTCTCGGGCGTGTTCGAAGGGCGTACCACCGGCACGCCGATCGGTCTGCTGATCGAGAACTCCGATGCGCGCTCGCGCGATTACGAGAAGATCAAGGACCGGTTCCGACCCGGACACGCCGATTACACGTATCAGCACAAATACGGCCTGCGCGATTACCGCGGCGGCGGGCGCTCCTCGGCGCGCGAGACGGTGATGCGCGTGGCCGCCGGGGCCATCGCGCGCAAATATCTGGCCGAGCGCCTCGGGGTGCGCATCTACGGCTACCTCAGCCAGATCGGCTCGCTCGTTCTCGAACCGCGCGACCCGCCGTTCGCCTACCGCAACCCGTTCTTCTGTCCCGACCCGGCGCGCATCGCTGAACTCGAGGCGCTGCTGTGGGCGCTGCGTTCGGCAGGCGACTCGGTCGGCGCACGCGTGACGGTGGTGGCCTCGGCGGTGCCGCCGGGGCTCGGCGAGCCGGTGTTCGAGCGGCTCGATGCCGACATCGCCGCGGCGTTGATGAGCATCAACGCCGTGAAGGCGGTCGAGATCGGCGCGGGCGTGCAGGCGGCCGCGCAGCGCGGCAGCGAGCATCGCGATGAACTGACCCCGGAGGGGTTCCTCAGCAACCACGCCGGCGGGATTCTGGGCGGAATTTCCTCCGGCCAGGACGTGATCGCGCACCTGACGCTCAAACCCACCTCCAGCATTCAGGTTCCGGGCCGCACGATCGACCTCGAGGGCCAGCCGGTCGAGGTCGTCACGACCGGCCGGCACGATCCGTGCGTCGGCCTGCGCGCCACGCCGATCGCGGAGGCCATGCTCGCGATCGTGCTGATGGACCACTACCTCAGGCACCGTGCCCAGAATGCCGATGTGCGCTGTGCGACCCCGGACATTGCTCGGCGCGGCAGCCCCGGTTGAGGGGGCCGGGGCGGATGGGTGAGTCTACGAAGCACGACACAGTTTGCCGGGCCAGAATGAGTAAAGATCGCCCGGCAAGCGAGGTGGTGCGCCGCCCCTGCCGGTGCGAGCCGGCTTGGGGGTGCGAACCGATTTAAGTTATATTGCCGCCCGCGCCGGATGCGATCGCGAAAAGCGACCATCCGATTGTTTTTATAAGGGGTTTGTCTTACCGATGCCGTTCGGAGTGTGGTCAATGATCGCCAAACGCTCAAGTCTGGTGATGGCGCTGCTGCTGGCGTTGCCGCAAGCGGCGCTGGCTCTGGGCCTCGGGACTATTCATTTAAAGTCGCATCTCGACCAGCCGCTGGACGCGCGCATCGATTTGCTCGAGTCCACCCCGGGGGCGCTGCAGAGCCTCACGGTGCGGCTCGCATCGCGCGCCACGTTCGCCAAGTACCACCTGCCATGGCCGTCCTACCTCGACGGGGCCCGGATCAAGGTCGAGCACGCGGCCGGCGGGCGCATCGTGCTGCACCTCACCTCGAACCTCCCGGTCACCGACCCGATTCTCACCCTGCTGGTGAAGGCCAGCTGGGATCGCGGCGTGCTGTTCCGCGAGTACACGATCCTGCTGAACCCGCCGGTGTACGTGCCGAGTGCGACGGAGCCGCGCCACGTCGCGATCGCCGCGCCGGTGGTGGGCAACGCGCCGCGCACCGGGGCGCTGCCGCAGGCGAGCGCACCGGCTCCGGCTTCCGTGGCCGCCCCGGCCGGCCCGTCCGTGAGCCTGCCGAGCTCGGTGCACGTACGCCCCGGCGAGACCCTCTCGGGCATCGCCAGCCACCTCAGCGGTGGCGGCATGGATTCGACGCCGACGCGCCAGTGGATGGTGGCCATCTACCAGCTCAATCCGCAGGCATTCGCGAACAACATGAACGTGTTGCGCGCCGGTGCCGTGCTGCGCATCCCGGCGGCGAGCGCCGCGCAACAGGTGTCCCCGTCGGCCGCCTGGCGCGCCGTGAGTCGCCAGGACAGCGCCTGGCGTGCCGGACAGACCGGCAGTGCCGGTCGGTTGCGGCTCGTCGCGCCGAGCGGTCCTGCGGCGGCCGGTACCGGCCCGGGTGCCTCGGCGGCCGTTGGTGCCCTGCAGTCGCAGGTACAGACGCTGAAGCAACAGCTGGCGCAGGAGAAGCGCCTGGTGCAGGTCAAGAGTGCGGCGCTCGCGGCACTGCAGGCGCAGGTTGCCGCCGGCAAGGCCACGTCGCCGGCTGCGCGGCCGCACGCCGCAACGCCGGTGCGCTCGCCCGCGCTGCACGGACCGATGAAGCTGCACCCGCCGCAGCCGATTCCCGCTGCGGTGCACACGACGCCTCCGAGTGCGCTCGGTCAGATGGTGCGCCGGTACTGGTGGGCGCTCGTGGCGCTGGTGGCGCTCGTGATCGCCTACGCTCTGGCGCGCGTGCTGCGCGGGCGGCGCGAGTCGGCCGCCAATGATCTGCTGAGCGAATCGGCCGACGGTGGCTTCGCGGGCGCAGGCCATGCGGGCGGTCCGATCGAACCGCAGGGCGGGGCGCGTCACGACGAGGCGATCGATGTGCGCGAGACGACGCACGAGCAGCCGCGCCTGGTGATGCACGATGCCGCAGCTCCGGTGGTGGCGACGCATGTCGCGGCCGACCAGACCATGAGCAGCGAGACGGCGCTGAACCTCGAGCAGGGCGACCCGCTCGCCGAGGCGGATTTCCACATGGCGTACGGCCTGTACGACCAGGCGGCCGATCTGATCCGCATCGCCATCCAGCGCGAGCCGCAGCGGCACGATCTGAAACTCAAGCTCCTCGAAGTCTTCTTCGTCTGGGGCAACAAGGAGCAGTTCGTCGAACTGGCGCACGAGCTGGCCGATTCGCGCGAGCAGGCGCCGGCGGGCGAATGGGACAAGGTCGTCATCATGGGACGGCAGCTCGCCCCGGACGATCCGCTGTTTGCGGGCTCCGAGGTGAGCGGCGCGGCGGCCCAGGGCGTCGATCTGGACCTCGAAGGGGGCCAGGGCCGGGTGGATTTCGATCTGATGGGCGGCGCGGTGCCGGGTGCTGCGACCCCGGGCAGCACCGGCAATACCGGTGCCTTCGATCTGGATATCGGTGCGGCCCTCGGGGAAGATCTGCCCGGAGATACGGTCGCGGGCGAGGAGCTGAACGACTCGTTCCCGGACCTGGAAACGACCGGGTCGGAAACCGGCGTGACCCAGGAGATGGCCGAGCATCCGTTCGAGTCCGAGCCGTCCTACGAGCCGGTGGAGCCGACGGTCGAACAGCCCGCGCTGCATGCGGCCGGCCAGGCCGCGCTGCGCGAGAAGGTCGAGGCGCTGAGCCAGGGCTCGGAGCGGACTGCGGAGCTCGCGATCGACGACCTGGGTCTGGACCTCGGAGCGTTTGAGACCACGGTCCAGCCGGGTCTGGGCGCGGACGCGCCGACGATGGTCGCGGGCCTCGACGAACATTCACGCGAGATGCTCGCGCAGGCCGGCGAAGCAGCTCCCGCCGAGTCGCAGGCCGCGCCGGAATCCACCGGCACCACCAGCGCCTGGCAGATTGATGAGCGGGAGCTCGAGAGTCTGCTCGGCGATGAGCCCTCCGCGGCCCGCGATACCTCTGAGACGTCGCGCCTGAGCGCGCTCGATGCTGCGGACGTGGACTTCGACCTCGGCGGGTCGCCCGAGCCGAAGCCTACGGGCGGCAACGGTCTGGATTTCGACATCGGTACGGCCACGTTCGCCCACACGGACGTCGGCGCGATGGATGAAGGCCCGACCGGCGAGAATGCCACGCTCGGGGAGCTCGAGCCGGTGACCATGAGCGAGGTGGGCACCAAGCTCGATCTGGCCCGAGCCTACATGGACATGGGTGATCCGGAAGGGGCGCGCAGCATCCTGGAGGAAGTGATGCACGAGGGCTCCGATGCCCAGCGTCAGGAGGCCGGGCGCCTGCTGGAGTCGCTGCCCGGCTGATGCCTCGCGTCGCGGTCGGACTGCAGTACCAGGGGGGCGCCTACGCCGGCTGGCAACACCAGCCGTCCAGTCCGAGCGTGCAGGGCTGTCTGGAGGCGGCCCTGGGCAAGATCGCCGATGCGCCGGTCAGCCTCACCTGTGCAGGCCGCACGGACGCCGGCGTGCACGCCCGAGGCCAGGTCGCTCACTTCGACACTCGCGCCGTGCGCACGCTGCGCGCGTGGCTGCTCGGCGCCAACAGCGAGCTGCCGCCCGACATCAGCCTCTCCTGGGTGCGGCCGGTCCCCGAACACTTTCATGCGCGCTATTCGGCCGAGGCACGCACCTACCGTTACCTCGTCCTGAACCGCCGCGCCCGTTCGGCACTGTTCGCGCGCCGGGCCACCTGGGTCCATCGGCCGCTCGATGCCGCAGCGATGGCGCAGGCGGCCGGGATGCTTCACGGCGAGCACGACTTCAGCGCCTTTCGCGCCGCGGAGTGCCAGGCGAAGTCCCCCATCCGCCGCCTCGAGCGGCTCACCGTCGAGCGTCGCGGCGACTGGCTGATCATCGAGGCGACCGCCAACGCGTTCCTGCATCACATGGTGCGCAACATCGCGGGGCTGCTGATCGAGGTCGGCAAGGGAGACGCGCCGCCGCAGTGGGCTGCGCAGGTGCTCTCGGGACGTGACCGGCGCTGCAGCGCGCCGACGGCACCCGCGGCCGGGCTGTACCTGTGGTCGGTGCGCTACCCCGAGGCGTTCGCGCTGCCGCCGCCGCCCGACGGGCCTGACCTGCGCTGATCGGCTATCATCCGCCCCAGGTCCTCTGGCGGATGCCCTATGTCCTGGTTTGAGAAAATCATGCCCTCGCGGATCAAGACCGAACGGCGCACCCGTTCGGTTCCCGAGGGCCTGTGGATCAAATGTCCGGTCTGTGACGCGGTGCTGTACCGCGCCGAACTGGAGCGCAACCTGTATGTCTGCCCGAAGTGCGCGCACCACATGCGCATCGGTGCGCGCGAGCGGCTGGAGACCTTCCTCGATCCAGGCACCGGGGTGGAGCTGGCCGCCGGGATCACGCCCGAGGATCCACTGAAGTTCCGCGACAGCAAGCGCTACAAGGACCGCCTGGCGCAGGCGCAGAAGAACACCGGCGAGGCCGATGCGCTGGTGGTGATGGCCGGAGCGCTCGAGGGGCTCGCGCTGGTCGCCTGCGCTTTCGAATTCCAGTTCCTCGGCGGTTCGATGGGCTCGGTGGTCGGGGAGCGCTTCAAGCGCGCGGCCGATCACTGCCTCGCCGAGCGCACGCCGCTGGTGTGCTTCACGGCGAGCGGCGGGGCGCGCATGCAGGAGGCGCTGTACTCACTGCTGCAGATGGCCAAGACCTCTGCAGCGCTCGCGCAGATGCGCCGCGCGCGGCTGCCGTTCATTTCCGTCATGACCGATCCGACCACCGGCGGGGTGTCGGCGAGTCTGGCGATGCTCGGGGACCTCAACCTCGCCGAGCCGCGCGCACTGATCGGCTTCGCCGGTCCGCGCGTCATCCAGCAGACCGTGCGCGAGACGCTGCCGGAGGGATTCCAGCGCAGCGAGTTCCTGCTCGAACACGGCGCGCTCGACATGATCGTCGATCGCCGCGAGATGCGTGCGCGCATCGGCTCGGTGCTGCGGCTGCTGCTGAAGAAACCCGCGGTCGCCGCCTGAGGTCGCGGCGCGCCGCCGGGGCCGCATCGTCGAGGCACCCGTGAGCGATTCACTCGAGCATTGGCTGGCGCGCCAGCAGGCGGCCCATCCCCACAGCATCGACCTCGGCCTCGAGCGCGTGGGGGCCGTGGCGCACCGCCTCGGCCTCGACCGGCCGGCGGCGACCGTGATCACCGTGGCCGGCACCAACGGCAAGGGCTCAACGGCGGCGCATGCCGAGGCTTTGCTGCTCGCCGCCGGCGCGTCCGTCGGACTGTTCACCTCGCCGCACTTCATCCGTTACAACGAGCGCATCCGCATCCAGGGCCGCGAAGTCACCGATGGGGCGCTGGTGAGTGCGTTCGAGCACATCGAGGCGGCCCGCGGCCGCGAGACCCTCACCTTCTTCGAATACAACACACTGGCGGCGCTGTGGCTGTTCGCCCAGGCGGGCGTGCGTTTCGCCGTACTCGAAGTGGGTCTGGGCGGACGGCTCGATGCGACCAACCTGATCGATGCCGACGCGGCAGTGCTCTGTTCGGTCGGCCTGGATCACCGCGACTGGCTCGGCGAGACGCTCGAGGCGATCGGCGCGGAGAAGGCGGGGATCTTCCGCGCCGGGCGTCCGGCGGTACTCGGTACGGTGAACCTGCCCGAGAGCGTCTACGCGGCGATCCGGCAGCTCGGGGCGCGCGCGGTGCTGGCCGAGCGGGATTTCCGCTGGGACGTGCGGGCCGACGGCCGTTGGCGTTACGAGGGAACCCGGCTGCGGCTTGAGGATCTGCCGCCCTCGCGGCTCGAGGGCCTCATCCAGTACCGCAACGCGGCCAGTGCGCTGGCGGCGATCGAGTCGCTCGAGACCGGTCGGGCGCGCGCAGAGGTCGAAAGCGTGCTTGCCGCGCTTGATGCTCGCACCGTGGGTCTGGCGCTCGGCTCGGTGCGCCTCGCCGGCCGCTTTCAGGTGGTGCCGGGGGAGGTGCAGTGGATTCTCGACATCGCGCACAACGCGCCGGCGGCGCAGGTGTTTGCCGCGGAACTTGCCCGCCGGCCGTGCCACGGCCGCACGCTCGCGGTGCTCGGGGTACTCGGCGACAAGGATGCGCCCGAGATCGGCGCAGCGCTCGCCCCATGGATCGATGAATGGTTCCTGTGTGCGCTGCCGGGGCCGCGCGGCACCAGCGCCGCGGCGCTCGGGGATAGACTAGCGGCCATCGCCTCGCGTGCGCACCTGTTCGAGTCGGTCGAAGCGGCGTGTACCGCAGCACGCGCCGCCGCGCGGCCCGGCGATCGCGTCGCCGTCTGCGGTTCGGTCTATACCGTCGGACCGGCGCTGCAGTGGCTTGGGGTATACTGCGCGCCGTGAAAGAGCGATTGACGGGCGCCATCATTCTCGTGGCGCTGATCGTGCTGTTGGTTCCCGAGTTGCTGACTGGACCGCCGCGGACGAAGACTGCGGGCGCGCCGCCGGCCGGCACCCCTGTCGCCGCAGCCCCGGTGCAGTCCTACACGTTGCCGCTTGGGCCGGGTGCTCGCGCCGCTGCGCAGCGCTTGACCGTGCCTGCCCCCGGTTCTCAGGGTGCCGCGACGCCTCCTTCGGCTGTGCCCGCGTCCTCCGCGCAGCCCCCTGCTGTGTCGATTCCGGTGCCGGCCGCGCGTGCGGCGCTCCCGCCTGAAGTCAAGCCTGAGGCCAAGTCAAAGGTCCAGGCTCACGCCCAGCCTCAGGTGCAGCCTTCCGTTCGGCCCACGGCGGCGCCGCACCGGACGGCTCCGGTGCGCCGTCCGGTGCGATCCGTACCGCTTCGGCATCCGAGGCGTCCGAGGCATCCCGCGGCCCGCACCGCGCGACGTGCGCCCACTGGCGCGCACTGGACCGTGCAACTGGGCGTTTTTGCGGTCCACGCGGACGCACTGCGGCTCGCAGGACGGGTGCGTGCCAAGGGATTCGAGGTGCATCTGGCGCCACTGCGCATCCGCGGACGGCTGCTGTGGCGCGTGACCGCTCAGGCCGTGCGGACCCGCGCTGCGGCACTGCAGCTGGCGCGACGGCTCGGCCGGGCCGGTCTGCGAGGCGATCTGCTGCGGCAGTGAACTGGCGCCGAGCGGCCGCTCGCCGGCTCTTGTACAATCCGCGCCCCTAGCCACCGTCCGACGGATGATGCGCCCTTTACGGCCGCCGCACAGCGAGTCCTTCCCGCCCTCGATTCGGCGACTTGGCCGCTGCCGCATCCGGCGCGCGCTGCCCGGTGCAGCCCGAACTGCGTGCGGTGAATCCCCGTGATGAGCACCGATTACGTGATCGCCGCGGTGGTGGTGCTGTCCGCCGTGATCGGAGCCGTGCGCGGATTTCTGCGCGAGGCGATCGCGCTGGCGACCTGGCTGGTCGCGCTGTTTCTCGCCTGGCATCTGGCCGGACGTCTGGCGCCGCACCTCGGCGGGCTGCTGGCCGCCCCGCAGGTGCGCATCTGGGCCGCGCGGGTCATCATCGCCGCGCTGGTGCTCCTGGCGGGTATGGCCCTGGGGGCGATCGTGGCGCATTTCGTGCGCCTATCGATCTTCAGCGGCACCGACCGCTTTCTCGGCTTTCTGTTCGGCGCAGCGCGCGGGGCGGTGCTGCTCGGGGTTTTCGTCATCCTCGCCGAGCTGTTACACCTTGATACTCAGACCTGGTGGCGCCATTCGATGCTCATCCCGTACGGCAAGTCGATTGCCGGGGGACTGCGCGCACTGGTCGGGTCCGGATGGCTGTGAGGTAGGCTATGTGTGGAATCGTCGGGCTTGTCGGCACGAGCGCAGTCAATCAGCGCCTCTATGACGCGCTCACCGTGCTGCAGCACCGCGGCCAGGATGCTGCAGGCATCGCCACCAGTGGCGACGGCGGGCTGTGCGTGCGCAAGGCGAGCGGCCTGGTGCGCGACGTGTTCCAGCAGCAGCACATGCTCGAGCTCAAGGGCCACATCGGCATCGGCCACGTGCGCTATCCGACCGCCGGCTGCGACAGTGCGTCTGAGGCCCAGCCTTTCTACGTCAATTCCCCTTACGGGATCTGCCTGGCACACAACGGCAACCTGACCAACGCGACCGAGCTCGCCGAGGTGCTGATCCGCGAGGATCGCCGTCACCTGAACACCACGTCGGACTCCGAGGTGCTGCTGAACGTGTTCGCCTCGGAACTGCAGCGCATCGGCACGCCGCGCGTCACGCCGGCGGACGTGTTCGCAGCGCTGGAGGCGGTCTACCGGCGCTGCCGCGGCGGCTTTGCCGTCGTGGCGATGGTGATTGGGCACGGCGTCGTGGGCTTTCGCGATCCGAACGGCATCCGGCCGCTGGTGCTCGGAGAACGCGACACTGCGCAAGGCAAGGAGTGGATGCTCGCCTCCGAGAGCGTCGCGCTCGACAGTCTCGCGTTCCGCTTCGTGCGCGACATCGCGCCCGGTGAGGCGGTGCTCATCGATGAGGCTGGCCGGTTACACTCGCACCGCTGCGTCGCCGCCGCCCGCCACGCGCCGTGCATCTTCGAGTACGTCTACTTCGCCCGCCCCGACTCGAAGATCGACAACATCTCGGTGTATCGCGCCCGCATGCGCATGGGTGATCGGCTCGCGGAGAAGATCCTGCGCGAGCGCCCGAACCACGACATCGACGTGGTCATTCCCATCCCGGATACCAGTCGCACGAGCGCTCTGCAGCTGGCGCAGCGGCTCGGCCTGAAATACCGCGAGGGGTTCACCAAGAACCGCTATATCGGGCGCACCTTCATCATGCCCGGTCAGCAGCAGCGCCAGAAGTCCGTGCGCAGCAAGTTGAACGCCATCGACCTGGAGTTCCGCGGCAAGAACGTACTGCTGGTCGACGATTCGATCGTGCGCGGCACCACCTCGGCGCAGATCATCGAACTGGCCCGCGAGGCCGGCGCACGCAAAGTGTACTTCGCCTCGGCCGCCCCGCCGGTGCGCTACCCGAACGTATACGGCATCGACATGCCGGCGGCGCGCGAGCTGGTGGCCGCCGGGCGCAGCGTCGATGACGTGATGCGGTTGATCGGTGCCGACTGGCTGGTCTACCAGGATCTCGACGACCTCATCGCGGCGTGCAAGCACGAGGATTCGCAGATCGAGGAATTCGACACCTCGTGCTTCTCCGGCCAGTACGTCACCGGGGACATCACGCCGCAGTATCTCGACCGGTTGCAGCGCGAGCGTTCCGACGAGGCCAAGCAGCGCGGCCGCGAGGGACGAGGAGCGCTGAAAATCGTCCACGGTGGCTGACGCCCCCACAGGCGCCGATGGACGGCGGGAGCGGCTGATCGAGCTGTTTCTCGCCGGAGTCGCGCGCGTCGAGGGGCGCCGCTGCGTGCGCGAGGCGCTGCAGGGCACCGCGCCGGCTCGCGTCTGGGCGGTGGCGATCGGCAAGGCGGCGGCGTCGATGGCGCTCGGCGCGCGCGAGGCGCTCGGCCCGGCGCTCGAGCGGCTGCTGGTGATCGCGCCGGCCGGACAGGGTGCAGCAACGCTCGGCGCAGAGCCGCGTACTGAGGTGCTCGAAAGCGCTCACCCGATCCCCGATGAGCGCTCGCTGCACGCCGGCGCACGATTGCTGCAGTGGCTTCAGGAACTGCCCGCCGAGGCCGCGCCGCTGTTTCTGATCTCCGGCGGCGCCTCGGCACTGGTCGAGGTGCCTGCGCCGGGCGTGACGCTCGCGCAGATCGTGCGCGTGGCGCGGCATGGAATGGCCGCGGGGCTCGACATCGGCGCCTTGAATGCCGAGCGCGCCGGCTGCTCGCAGATCAAGGGCGGTCGGCTGGCCGGCCGTCTCGCGGGGCGATCCGGCCGCGTACTGTTCATCTCCGATGTGCCGGGCGATGATCCGGCGTTGATCGGCTCGGGGCTG
Organism: Pseudomonadota bacterium; assembly: GCA_021849615.1. Lineage (GTDB taxonomy): Bacteria > Pseudomonadota > Gammaproteobacteria > Steroidobacterales > Steroidobacteraceae > 13-2-20CM-66-19. The sequence continues at coordinate 6 of JAJZSQ010000042.1, read as the reverse complement.
CTCGGC